>JAFQIK010000015.1 GCA_017397545.1 Clostridia bacterium | reverse complement strand
GCTTTTCCTCTTCACTTATTTTTTCTATTCTTTCTCTTAATACTTTTGTTTTTATTCCTTGGTGTTTTATGTTCATATAGTTACCATAACTTATTCCTAACAATTCTGCAAATTCTACTTCTGTCATCTTTTCTTTGTATGACTCATATATTTCTATAAAAGATTCATAATTTATTAATTGGCCTGGCTTTATTTTTCCACTATTTAATAATTCTTCTATTATCTCTTGCTTTTCTTCTTCACTTATTTTTTCTATTCTTTCTCTTAATACTTTTGTTTTTATTCCTTTATGTTTTATTGTCATATAATTACTATAACTTATTCCTAACATTTTTGCAAATTCTACTTCTGACATCTGTTCTTTATGTGGCTCATATAACTCTCTAAAATATTGGTAATTTATTGATTGGCCTGGCTTTACTTTTCCACTATTTAATAATTCTTCTATTATACTTTCTTTTTCTTGTTCTATATAATCCATTCTCTTTCCTTCTAAATTTTAAATTTTCTATAATATTGTACCATATTTTACATAACATTTCAACTTTTTCCTTTTTCTCAATGTAATTTAGTTCATTAGAACTTCGAGCAGAAAATTTGAATATTAGAAATACCTTGTCGATTTAATGAAAATTTCAATTTTCATTAAAAAGTAAAAAGCTAAAATAATTAATTTTTGCAAACAATGCCCCGGCCTAGGGGTTTTTGTTTCAAAAATTAATATTTTAGCGTGAATTTATTTTTATTGTTTGTAGGGGCGGGGCTTGCTCCTCCCGCAAAGAAATATGGTTTTCGGGCGGACAGGGTCGTCCTCCCCTACAACATTTGCAATATTTTTCAATTGTTTTATTTGTTTCCTGGTTGTCGAGGACGCCGACCCCTACAATTAATTTCTCAAAATTGCACCTAGTGTTTTGTCTGCATCTGCTATAACTTTGTTAAATATTGCTGTTACTTCATCATCTGTTAATGTCTTTTTACTATCACTAAATGTTAATGAATATGCAATTGATTTTTTACCTTCTTCTACGTGTTCTCCTGTATACACATCAAACACTTCAATATTTGTAAGTAAGTTTCCAGCTGATTTTTTAATTTGTTTTTCTATTATTGCTGATTCTAAATTTTTATCTACAATAAATGCAACATCTTTTTTGATACTTGGGAATTTTGAAAATTCTTTGTATTTCATTTTTCCTACTTTTTTAGAAAGTAATTTTTCTAAATTAATTTCCATTACAAATACATCTTCTTTTGCTGTATTTGGATGAAGCTTTCCTATAATTCCAACTATATCGTTATTTACAGAAATTAATGCTGTTTGACCTGGATGGAATTCTTTTGGTAGTTGTTTATCATTTACAAAGCTGTATCTTCCGCTATATCCTAAGAAATCTAGTAGTTCTTCTGCTACACCTTTTATCATATAGAAATCTACATTTTTTGTATTTCCTATTCCTTCATAATACTTACCAGACATAAGAGCACATAGTTTTTGTTCTTCTATATACTCATCCTTTACTTTTCCAAATCCTTTTCCTATTTCAAATATAGATACATCTCTATTTGTTCTGTCTAAGTTGTATTCATATATTTTTAAAAGTGATGGAATCATGCTATATCTTAATGTGTTTCTTTCTTCTGTAAGTGGGTCTAATAATTTTATTGTTTCAAAGCTATCAGTTGTAAATTTATCTGCATCTTTATCATTCACTAAAATGTATGACATTGTTTCATTTAGTCCAAGTCCTATCATTTTATTTCTTATTTCTCTAGTTGTTTTGTCATATTTACCTGTTCTTGTAGAAAGCACTGGAAGTTTTCCTTCTATATTATCAACTCCGTAGATTCTTCCTACTTCTTCTATCAAGTCTTCTTTTATTGATATATCCATTCTTCTAGTTGGTACTGTTACTGTAATTGTTCTTCCATTTACTTTATATTCAAATCCTAATTTTCTAAATACATTTAATGTTTCATCATCTGGAACAACAATTCCTAAAAGATTGTTTATATCTTCAAAAGCTACATCTACTTTCTTTGCTTCTTTGTCTGCATTGTCATAAACTACTATTCCTTTTGCAATTTTTGCATCTGCATATTTTTCAAGTAAAGTACATGCTCTTTCAATTGCCATATATGTTCTGTTTGGATCTAATCCTTTTTCAAAACGATTACTTGCTTCACTTCTTACAATTCTTTTAGATGTACATCTTATTTTTACGCCATCAAATACTGCAGCTTCTATTATTATATTTTTTGTATCTTCTTCTACTTCTGTTGAAAGTCCTCCCATAACACCAGCAAGTCCTATTGCTTCAATTCCATTTGTTATAACTATATCTTCTTCATCAAGAGTTCTTTCTATATTATCTAATGTTGTTAATTTCTCATCTTTTTTTGCCATTCTAACTAGGATTTTGTCTCCTAATCTATCTGCATCATAGAAGTGTAGAGGTTGCCCTACTTCAAGCATTACATAGTTACTAATATCTACAACATTATTGATTGGTCTTATTCCACTTGCTATAAGTCTATTTTTTATAAATGCTGGACTTTCTTTTATAGTAACATTTAAAGCTTTTTTAGCTAAGAACAAATTACAATTTTCTGTTTCTACTTCTACTTTGAAACTATCATTTACATCTTCTTCTATTTCATTGTGTTTTAAATCTATTTCTTTAACAGGTTTATCATAAATTGCTCCTAATTCATAAGCCATACCTAATATACTTAATAAATCTCCTCTGTTTGCTGTTAGTTCAAAATCTGCTATTTCATCATCCATTCCAATAAATGCTATTGGATCTCCTCCTACTGGAGCGTCTGCAGGTAGTTCATGTATTCCTTCTTTATCTGCTTCTGTTAAGAATTTTGATTCTAAACCAAGTTCTGCTATAGAGCAAATCATACCATTTGATTCTTTTCCTCTTATACTTCCTTTTTTTATTTTGAAATCTCCTGGAAGTTCTGCTCCAACTTGTGCAAGAATTACTTTTAATCCTTTTCTTACATTTGGAGCTCCACAAACTATATCTAAAACTTCACTTCCAATATCGACTTTACAAACATGTAAATGGTCAGAGTCTGGGTGGTCTTCGCATTCTAAAACTTCACCTATAATTAATTTTGTAGCATTTATTAATTTTTCTGCGCTATCATATTCGTTTCCTACTCTTGTCATATCTTCTGCTAAAGTTTTAATATCTACATCTATGTCTATATAATCTTTTACAAAATTCTTACTTAGTTTCATTAGTCCACATCCTTTCTATCGAATTGATTTAAGAATCTTACATCATTTGTATATAAATATCTTATATCTGTTATTCCATATTTAAACATTGCAAGTCTATCAAGTCCTGTTCCAAATGCAAATCCTGTATATTTATCTGGATCATATCCATTCATTTTTAATACATTTGGATGCACCATACCAGAACCTAATATTTCTATCCAACCTGTTTGTTTACAAATATTACATCCTTTACCACCACATTTAAAGCAGCTAACATTTACTTCGTAACTTGGCTCTGTAAATGGGAAATAACTTGGTCTAAATCTTAATTTAGAATTTTCTCCAAGCATTTTTCTAACAAATACTTCTAGTGTTCCTTTTAAATCTGCAAGGCTAATATTTTTATCAATTACTAAACCTTCTACTTGACCAAATTGATGTGAATGTGTTGCATCATCATCTCTTCTATATGTTTTTCCTGGGCAAATTACTCTTATTGGACTTTTTTCTTCATTTGCCATCATTACTCTTGCTTGAACAGCAGAAGTTTGAGTTCTAAGTAGGTGCTCTGGGTCAACATAGAAACTATCTTGCATATCTCTTGCTGGGTGACCTTTTGGAAGATTTAATCTTTCAAAACAATATTCATCAGTTTCAAGTTCTGGTCCATCTACTACGTCATATCCCATTGAAACAAATATATCTTCAATTTCTTCTATTACTCTATTTATTGGGTGTTTACTTCCTCTTTTTATTTTTACACTTGGAAGAGTAATATCAATTTTTTCCTTTTCTAATTTTTCATTTAAAGCTTGCTCTTTTAAAACTTCTTCACATTCTTTAATTTTATTTTCTAAAGCATCTCTTACTTCGTTTACTAGAGCACCAATAACTGGTCTTTCTTCAGCCGTTAAGTCTTTCATTCCTTTTAGAACTGCTGTTAATTCTCCTTTTTTTCCTGAATACTTAACTCTTACATCATTTAGTTCTTGAAGAGTCTTAGCATTTTCAATTTCGCATATTGCACTTTCTTTGATTTTAGCAATTTGTTCTTTCATCGTTTTCCTCCTTATATTGTATTATTTAATTTGTTTTGTAGGGGCGAACTGCGTTCGCCCGTGCTTCGAAGAACGGGCGATTAAAATCGCCCCTACATTCATTTGATTAACAAAAAAATCGTCCCACATAATAGGACGATTTTAAACGTGTTACCACCTAAATTTATTAATTAAAATAATTATAATTAACCTCATTACTGCTATAACGTTGCAAACGCTTATGCCTACTACTAATTCAGCACAAGACCTAAAAAGTGAAATTTCGGATAAACTAGTATTAAATAGGCTTTCAGCCTCTGACCTATTCTCTCTTAAACACATTTTATTTATCTTACTTTGCTTTTTCAAACGGTTTTATTTTTTAAATCTGTTTAATATGATATCATATTTTTTCGATTTGTACAATACCTTAGTGTTAAATTTTTTATGTCTATAATTTAGATTGTTAATGTTCAGCAAAACTAGATTTTGTAGGGGCGAATTGCATTCGCCCGCCACTTACAGAGCCTCACTAAAATTTATTATTAGTAAGTTCTTCGAAGAGCGGACGACTACTAGTCGCCCCTACATTTACTCTACTATTTTTATTAGATACTAAACAATTAGAAGCGGGCGAACTCAGTTCGCCCCTACAAATCTACTCGCTCATTTCTTTTTGTTTTAATAAATCTCTTATTTCTTCTAATAAAACTACATCTTCTGCTTTTGGTTCTGGTGTTTCTTCTGCTGCAGATTCTTCTTTTTTTCTTGTTATTTTATTAACTATTTTTACTAAAATAAATATACAGAATGCTATTATTAAAAAGTCAATTACATTTTGTAGGAAATTTCCATATAAAATTTCTGCTTCTCCTATTTTAAACTTTAATCCTGTAAAATCAATTCCTCCACTTACAACTCCTATTAATGGCATTAATACATCATTTACTATTGAAGTTACTATTTTCCCAAATGCTCCACCTATAATAACACCGACTGCCATATCAATTACATTTCCTCTTGCTATAAATTCTTTAAATTCTTTTATCATAACTATTTCTCCTTTCAAATTCGTGAAGCGAATTTGTATTCTTCATTATTCATTATTCATTCTTCATTGCGGGTCGCCCAGGAGTGCGACCCCTACATTTTTTCAATTAATTTAATACAAATCCTGTTTACACATATTTTTTTAATATCTCTTTCAATTTTTCTACATCCAATCCTACAACTGAACTGTATGAACCTTCTATTTTTTCTATAAATTTACTTCCTATGCCTTGCACTGCATAACTACCTGCCTTATCCATTGGTTCACCTGTTTTTATATACTTTTCAATTTCTTCATCTGACATAGCTTTCATTATAACAGTACTTTTACTTAAATAAGTTTCTTTTATTGTTTTATTATCTTTTTTGAAAATAATTGTAAATGCAGAATATACTTTATTTTTATTTCCTTGTAACTTCTTCAAAGTATCAAATGCGTCTCTCTCATCTTTTGGTTTTCCTAATACTTGTCCATCAAAATATACCAGTGTATCTCCACCTATTACAATAAGTTCATTTTCTTTGTTTTGAATTCTATTAAATACTTCTTCTGCCTTTTTTAAAGATAATATCTGTACTAATTTTTCAGGCTCTTTTTCTTTTACTTCATCTTCATCAAAATTACTTTTTACAATATCAAACTCATCAAAAATTTGATGTAATAATTCTTTTCTTCTTGGTGAATTCGATGCTAAAACAATTCTCATGGTTTATCCTTTCACGTTCTATTATTTTAGTAGTTCTCTGTAGCACGGGTCGCCCAGGATGCTAGCCCTGTTGGAGCTTTTGCTCCTTACAGGAGCTGTATGCACTAGCAGTGCGACCCCTACATCGTTTGCATTTCATTTATAAATTATAATCTATTTCATATTCTCTGCTTCTATATCTGCTACTAGGTCTAATCTTTCTTGATGTCTTCCACCTTCAAATTCTGTTTCTAGCCATGTGTTTAAAATTTCTTTTGCTTCTTCTACTGTTACGTAATCTGCTCCAAGTGATAACACATTTGTATCATTATGAAGTCTTGAAAATTGTGCTGCCCTAGCACAAAAACATGGTGCACTTCTAACTCCTTTAAATTTATTTGCTACCATTGCCATTCCATAACCTGATCTACAAATTAATATTCCTCTTTCGCAAACTTTTTCTGCTACTGATTTTGATACTTCTTTTGCAACTATTGGAT
>JAFQIK010000014.1 GCA_017397545.1 Clostridia bacterium | reverse complement strand
TCTGTAGGGGTCGCTGCCCACAGCGACCCGAAATGCATCAAAGGAATTATCCCAAGATGTAGGGGCAATTTTTTTAATCGCCCGTTCTTCGAAGCTCGGACGACCAATGGTCGCCCCTACAACATTTGCAATGAATTTTGTAAGGCAACAACAAATTACAATTTAACAAACAAAATATTGAAATAATTTTGGACATATAATATAATAAAAATAATTTAAAAGGAGTTGGATATATGAGATTAAATAAAGAAAAAGGAATTACATTAATAGCTTTAATAATTACCGTAATATTAATGTTAATACTAGTTGGAGTAGGAATTGACTATGGAAGTGATTCTATAAATAAAGCAAAATTAGAAGATATAAAAACAGATATGATATCTATAAAAACAAGAGCAAAAATAGTAGTTGAACAATATAATTTTAAAGATATAGATGCTTTAGTAGGGAGTGAAATAACAGATGCTGAAAAAGATATATTGAATATAGATGAAAAAATAGAAGGATTAGAAGAGGATGAATATGAAATTCTTAAATGGAGTAGCCAAGATTTAGCAGGTCAAAATCTAAGTGCAATAGAAGAAGAGAAATATGTAGTACTCTATAATTTAAAAGATCCTAATGAGTGTGAAGTATATTATTTAGATGGATATGAAGGAAACTATAGTTTATCAGAATTGCAGGATTTGTAAACATAATTAATTGCAAATGTTGTAGGGGTCGCCGCCCACGGCGACCCGAAACATATACAGATTGCGGGTCGCTGTGGGCAGCGACCCCTACAATATAAAATTAAATAATAAATTTTTATTAAAGGAACCAAAATGAAAGAAAGAGAAATAGAAAGATTAAACAAATTAAAAGAATTTGAAAAAAAATTATACAAAGATGGTATAAAATATATAGCAGGAATAGACGAGGCAGGACGTGGCCCTTTGGCAGGTCCTGTTGTTATTGGGTGTGTTATAATGAAACCAGATTCATTTATAGAATATGTAAATGATTCTAAAAAAATATCTGAAACTAAAAGAGAAATGCTTTACGAAAAAATAACTAGTGAAGCACTAGCTTGGAGCACAGGAATTGTATGGCAAGAAGAAATCGATGAAATAAATATATTAAATGCAACAAAAAAAGCATTAACACTTGCAATCGAGGGACTAAAAATAAAGCCAGATACGATATTGGTAGATGCTTTAGATAAAATAGATACAAAAGGAATTCCATATATATCAGTAATAAAAGGAGATGCAAAAATATACAGTATTTCTGCAGCTTCAATTATTGCAAAAGTAACTAGAGATAGAATAATGAAGGAATATGACGAAGTATATCCAGAATATGGATTTTTAGGACACAAAGGTTATGGAACAGCAAAACATATTCAGGCAATTAAAGAATATGGAATATGTCCATTACATAGAAGAACTTTTACAAAAAGATTTGTATAGGAGATGCAAATGAGAAATTTTAATAAAATATATGAAGAAGTATATAAAGAATGCAATGTAGAATTAGAAAATCTTAGGAACAAAAGTGTGAAAAAAACAATTATATTAATAACAATATTTATTATAATAGGTTTAATTCTTGGAAAAATATTTGAATACAAAATATTTATAATATTTACTATATCAGCTGTAATAGTTTTTTCATTTAGTACTAAAGAAAGAAAAAGGTATAATTCACTATTTAAAATAAAAATTATAAAAAAATTTATTAAGGAATATAACAAGGATTTGGATTATAGACCTTCGATGGGAATGCCACAGGTAATATATGCAAAAGGAAAGTTTGAACCATATAATAAGTATTATTCGGAAGATTTGATAGTAGGAGCATTAGAAGGTGGGTACCCAATAAAAATGGCAGAAGTAAAAACAGAGGTTGAAACCACAGATAGTGATGGAGATAAAACAACATATACTGTTTTTCATGGCTTATTTGCAGAAGTACAGTTGGATAAGATGATAAATGCAAGTGTGAGAATTAGAAGAAATAATATATCTTTATTTAGTAAAAAATATAAAGTAGAAATGGATTCATCAGAATTTGAGAAAAAATTTAATGTATATGCAACAAATAAAATAATTACTATGCAACTTCTTACTGCTGATATAATGGAATTATTAATGAATTTTATAGAAAAAAATAAAATAGTACCAGAAATAACATTGGAAGGAACTAAATTTTATATTAGATTTCAAACAGGAGAAATTTTTGAAGCTAAATTAATGAAGAAAGCATTAGATTATAGTACATTAAAAAAATATTTTGATATTATTAATTTTACATTAACATTAACAGAAAAATTTTTAAAGAACATCAAGGAAACAGAAGTGTAAGACAAACAGTAGATTTAATTATGGCAATGTATATAAGAGGATTACCAATTTAACATTTCAAAAATAGAGGAGGTAATTTAACCAAATGAAAATAATGTTTATATGCACAGGAAACATATGCAGAAGTGCAATGGCACATGTAATGTTAGAAGACAAAGTAAAAAAACAAAATAAGGATATAGAAGTTTATTCATGTGGAGTATATGCACAAAATGGAGATATATCAACAGAAGAAGCAATAGAAACAATGGAAGAATACCAAATAGACTTAAAAAAACATAGAGCAACAAATATAAGAAGTTCAAAAATAGAGAATATGGATATAATTTTATGTGCGACAACAGCACATAAAAACAATGTTATAAATATGTATCCTAAATTATCAGACAAAGTATTTACAATGAAAGAATATGCACGGATACCCAAAAAATGATTTAGATATAAAAGACCCATGGGGATATTCGTTAGCAGTATATAGAAAATGCGCAGCAGAAATAGAAGATTGTATTAATAAAATTTTATAAAAACAAATTACAATTTAATTAACAAAGGAGAATAAATAAATGAACATATTAGAAGGACTAAACGAAAAACAATACGAAGCGGTAATAAATACAGAAGGACCAAACCTTATAATTGCAGGTGCAGGGTCTGGAAAAACAAAAGTATTAACACACAAAATAGCTTATTTAATAGGAGAAAAAGATGTAAAACCATGGCAAATACTTAGTATTACATTTACTAATAAAGCAGCAAATGAAATGAAAACAAGAATAGAAGGATTAGTAGGAGACATTGCAAACGAAATGTGGATAGGAACATTCCACTCTATTTGTGTTAGAATTTTAAGAAGATTTATAGATAGAATAGGATATGAATCATCTTTTATAATATTCGATACAAGCGACCAAAAAACATTAGTAAAACAATGCTTAAGAGAATTAAATATAGATGACAAATTATTTACGGACAGAAGCGTTTTATCAGAAATAAGTAATGCAAAAAATGAAATGCTAACACCAGAGCAATATTTAGCAAGAGCAAATGGAGAATATAGAAAAGAAAAAATAGCAGAAGTATATGCAAGATACCAAAAAAAATTAAAAGAAAATAATGCAATAGATTTTGATGATATTATAAATTTTACAATAAATATATTAGCAGAAAATTCAGATGTTTTAGAATATTACTCAGAAAAATTTAAATATGTTTTAGTAGACGAGTATCAAGATACAAATAAAGCACAATTTACATTAATAACATTACTTGCTGCAAGACATGGAAATATAACAGTGGTAGGAGATAATGACCAAGGAATATATTCTTTTAGAGGAGCAGATATATCTAATATATTAAATTTTGAAAAAGATTTTCCTGGAACTAAAATAATAAAATTAGAACAAAATTATAGGTCAACAAAAAACATATTAAATGCAGCAAATGCAGTTATAAAAAACAATTCTAAAAAGTATGAAAAAAGTCTATGGACAGAAAAAGAAGAGGGAAAACTTCCAGAATTAGAAGTATGTGATAATGAATATGAAGAAGCAAGATATGTAGCAGAACAAATAGAACATGTAAAAAGAGAAGAATATTATAAATATTCAGATTTTGCAGTATTATATAGAATGAATACACAATCTCGTAGCATAGAAGAGATTTTAGTAAGAGAAGGAATTCCATACAAAATAGTAGGCGGGCATAAATTCTATGAAAGAAAAGAAATAAAAGATATTATTGCATATTTAAGATTAATTCAAAATACATCTGACAATTTAAGTTTGCAAAGAATAATAAATGAGCCTAAAAGAGGAATAGGAAAAACAAGTTTAGAAAAAATTGAGAGCTTGGCAATAACAAATGGAATATCAATGTATGAAGTAATAAAAAAATCAGCAGAATTTGGATTGAATAAAGTATTTGCTAATTCAAGAGAATTTATAGAAGTAATAGAAGAATTAAAATCAAAAAAAGATACAATTTTAATATCAGAACTTGTAAAAGAAACATTAAACAAAACAGGATATACTAAAGCATTAGAGTTAGAAAATTCTACACAAGCTGAAAACAGAATAGAAAACTTAGAAGAATTTTTAACAGTTGCAATGGAATACGAAGAAGAAGCGGCAGAAAGTTCGCTTCCAGAATTTTTAGAAAGTATAACACTTACAAGTGATGTGGATAATTTAGAAGAGTCAGATGAAGCAGTAACATTAATGACACTTCATAGTGCAAAAGGGTTAGAGTTCCCGGTTGTATTTTTAGTAGGAATGGAAGACGGAATATTCCCAAGTTATAAATCTATAGGGGAACAAAGAGAACTAGAAGAAGAAAGAAGACTTTGTTATGTTGGATTAACTAGAGCAGAAGAAATTTTATATTTAACATGTGCAAAACAAAGAACTATGTTTGGTTCAACATCATGTAATAAGATATCTAGATTTATAGAAGAAATTCCAGAAGACTTATTGGAAGGAAGAGACCAAATAAGCAAAAACAATAGATATGAGCCAAAAGAAACTACATATGAGTGGGAATATGGACCAGTAAAGAAATTCCAAACAAAAGCATTTAATGATAGATTCTCACCAAAAGAACCAGCATTTGCATTTAGAACAGCAGAAAGCTTTTTAAATAATATAAATAAAGCAAAAGAAGAATCAAATGTAGATTTAGGAAAATATAGAGCAGGAATAACTGTATATCATAAAAAATTTGGAGAAGGAGTAATAAACTCTGTAGAACAAGAGGGAGAAGACTTAAAATTAGATATTCACTTTGAAAAAGTTGGACATAAAAGATTAATGGCTAAATTTGCTAATTTGGAAATAATTTAAATAAAAGGGAGCAATCCCTTTTATTTTTTTGAAGATAAATTATAATTTAGAGGTGTGATGTGGGATGTGTGAGGTGCGATTTTAGGGCTGGCCTTCGTAGGCTCTGCTCTATTTTCACACTTCCCACCTCTCACTTCACATTTCCATATAAATCACAATTCATCCAAACAAAATTTTAAAAATTAAAAAATGCATAAATTATAAAAAAAAGTAAATAATATACTTGGTAATATTAATTATGAAAGGATGATTTTAAATGGCAGAGATTAATCAAGTAGAATTACAAAATTTAAGACATTTAATTGGAGCACATGATACATCATATCAAAAATTAAACACATATGCTTCACAATGCGTGGATCCGCAAATAAAGCAAATGTTTACAAAAGCAGCACAAGACTCAATAAACACTAAACAAAAACTATTAACATTTTTAAATTAGGAGGTAGAAGTGAAAATAGATTTTCACTTTTTGCTACAATTGCTAATCCCAAATGATTATAGGCAATAAAATTATTCGAATGGAGGTTTTTATAAATGGAAGAGAAATATATGGTTAACGACATTTTAGAAAGTGTAAAAGCAGAACTTACAACATATCAAGGAGTTATTTCAGAGGCAGAAAACATGCAACTTAGACAAACTATTCAAACAATAAGAGATAATGATGAATCTTTTCAATATGAATTGTTTAAAGTAGCTCAAGCTAAAGGATATTATAAACCTGCACAGCAAGCTCAACAACAAGAAATAGACAAAGTAAAAAATGAAGTTAGTAATTAAAGAAATAATTTGTGTGGAAGTGTGAAGTGCGAGGTGGGAAGTGTGAATTTGAGATAAGGCTTACGAAGGTTCTAACTAAAAGCACACCTCACACATCCCACATCACACCTCGAAATTTTAATTTATTTTCCCTCTAACACTTACGGAATCCATAATTACATTGAAACGTAAATGAGAGGTATACAGAGCTAAAAAGAGGAAAAAAGAGAAAAGTCAAGAAAATAAGACCTAAAACTTTTAAATAAAGGATTATCCAAATTGCCAATTGATTCATAATAAGGTAAAATATATAAGTAATTTTATGAAAAAAGATTGGAGTGTTTAACATTTTAAGAAATATTAAGAATTTATTTGTACATATAAGAAGTTCTTTAAAATTTGCATTTTTAATTATAGTAGCAATTATAATTATAATAGGAATAATATCTCTTGTATATAAACCTATGTATAGTGTAACATTAAACGGAGAATTTATAGGATATACTACAAACAAAAGTGAATTACAAAAAAGAATAAATGAATATATTGAAAATGAAAATGAAAATAATATCGCATTTATAGACATACAAAACTTACCAGAATATTCACTATGTTTATTAAAAAAAGAAAATAAAACAAATGATGATGAAATATTTGAATTAGTAAAAAATTCTGGAACAACATATTATGAATATTATGCAATAGTTCAAAAAACAGAAGAGAAATATTACGTTTCTACAAAAGAAGAAGCAGAAGCAATAATTGATAAATTAAAAGAAAAGAAAAGTACTAATATTAATGATATCGCATATACACAAATTCATTCTACTGAACTTAAAGAATTTTCGGATAAAGATTCTGTAGTTACTGCTTTGTATGTAAAACCAAAGGTTGTTGTTGCATCTAATGGATATTCTACATATTATGGGCAAAAAATAGTAACTTCAGCAACACCATCAACAGCAGTTCAAGGTATAGGATTAATACAACCAGTGTCTGGAATAATAACATCAAGATATGGACCAAGATGGGGAAGTACTCATAAAGGATTGGATATAGCATCTTCTACAGGAACTACAATAGCAGCAGCAGCAGGTGGAACAGTAACTTTTTCTGGTTGGGATACATACGGATTAGGATATGCTGTAAAAATTAACCATGGAAATGGAGTAGAAACAGTATATGGACATTGTAGTAAATTATATGTTAAGGTAGGTCAAACAGTTTCACAAGGAGAGGCAATTGCAGCTATGGGGTCAACAGGAAATTCAACAGGACCTCATTTGCATCTAGAAATAAGATTAAATGGAGTTGCACAAAATCCACAATTGTATTTGTATAAATAAAATTTAAAACCAGCGTAAGCTGGTTTTTTGTTTTGCATATAGTGAAACTAATTGTAATTAATTATATTTATTACAAAAATGCTTTAATACATTCACTAATAGCATTTGTTTTAAAAATTACTTTTCCGTATTCAATAAGCTTCCTTTCGAATAAATCGGAATTAGTAATGTGAGTAGCAAATTCTACAATTGAACAATGAATACACTTAAAAATATCTAAACTAATATTATCCATATTTACACATAAATAATATTTTGAATTATATTGATATAAAGAAGTTTTATTTAATTTAGCATATGTATCATTATTTAAATATTTTTGTATGTAGTTACAAAACTCTAAATAATCATCAAAACCATTGAACATATATATAGATAAATTATTTCCTAAATTTACGTTTTTTCTCTTAACCTTAAGTTTTTTTATTTGTTCCTTTTCTGGTAAAAAACGAGTTATAGTTAAAACAAATTTTCCTTCAGGAATGGCTAAAGCTTCTATCATAAGTTTATAATCTTTAGTTTTAAAACCGATTTCTCTTTCGGCAGCATCTAACATATCATAAAACAAGTCTTGAGATTCAATAGAACTAGACATAAAAGAATGTAAATCTATATTTTTTTCTTTCAAATCTTCTAAATTTAGTATTATTCTAATTTTATTTTCATTAAGCTTTTCAATTTGCAATTTAAATACCTCCAAATTATAAGTATAAATACATTATAACACTAATAAAATTATTTTTAAATGATAAAAATATGGAAATTATTATACCATATTATATTAAAAAAGGATTAAAATAGTTAAAGAAATTATAATTTTGCAGTGAGATGTGGGATGTGTGAGGTGTGCTTTTAGGGATGTGATTCGTAAGCTGTGCTTTAATTTCGCATATCACACCTCTCACTTCACACTTCCATACAAATTATTAGAATTTCTTTAATTTCTTAAACCTCTTGAAAAATCAGCTAACAGAATATATAATATATGAGAAAAATAGGAGGAATAAAAATGGCAACAAAAGAAAAAAATATATGGATATTAATAGTATTTTTACTATCTGGACTAGTAATAGGAGGATTATTAGGAGAACTTGCTTCTAAAGTAGATTGGTTATGGTGGTTATCATATGGAGAAAGTTTCGGATTAGCTACTCCTATAGAATTAGATTTAAGTGTTATTACAATAACATTTGGTCTAATGTTTAAAATAAATATTGCAAGCATTATAGGAATGATTTTGGCAATATTTATTTATAGAAAAGTGTAAAAACGAGGGACATAAAAAACAGAGGAGAACACTTATATATAATCTCTTGCATAATAATGTGGGATAGATAAATAGTGAAGAATGAAGAGTGAAAAGTGAATAGTACAAAATGCTTTGCATTTTGAAGGGCGCTAATTTATTTTGAAAGGAATTTATTATGAAACTAAAAATGAAAGAGCTCCCAATATCAGAAAGACCATATGAAAAATTAGAATTATATGGGCCAGAAATGTTATCTAATGCAGAGCTTTTGGCAATAATAATAAAAACAGGAACAAAAAACGAAAACTCGGTAAGTGTTGCGCAAAAGGTGTTAAGATTAAATAATACAACAAACAAAGAAGACTTAAGGTTTTTATGTGATATATCTATAGAAGAATTTATGAAAGTAGAAGGCATTGGTAGAGTAAAAGCAATTCAGCTAAAAGCAATTGGAGAACTTGCAAAAAGAATATCAAAACCAATAAATAAAAAAAGGATAAAAATAAAGAGTACTAAAGATGTTGCAGATCTTTTGATGTCGGAATTACGATATGAGAAAAGAGAAATAGCAAAAGTAATTATTCTTAATAATAAAAATATAGTTATGAGAATAATAAATATATCATTTGGAGGAAATAATTTTGCAAGTATTGCGCCCAAAGAAGTACTTGCGGAAACAGTAAAAATTGGAGCACCAAAGATAATACTAGTTCATAATCATCCAAGTCGGTGATCCTAAACCGAGTAAAGAAGATTTTAGGATAACAGATAGAATATACGAATGTGCAGACATAATGGGAATAGAACTTTTAGATCATGTTGTAATAGGTGATGGAACATATGAAAGTATTTTAATGGAAAGGAAACGTGAAACAAAATGAAATTATTTAGTTTAAAATCAAAAGATATAGGAATTGATTTAGGAACAGCCAATACATTAGTAACACTTAAGGGAAAAGGAGTTGTTTTAAAAGAACCATCTGTTGTAGCAATAGATAGAAGAAGTGGAAATATTTTAGCAACAGGATTTGAAGCAAAGGAAATGCTTCGGAAGAACACCAGAAGCAATAAAAGCAGTAAGACCTATAAAAGATGGGGTTATTGCAGATTTTACAGCAACCAAGTTAATGCTTAAAAATATAGTAACAAAAGTGTGTCAAAGATATAATGCGGGAAGACCAAGGGTAGTAGTAGGAGTACCATCTGGTATTACAGAAGTAGAAGAAAGAGCAGTAGAAGAATCGATACTTGCAGCAGGTGCAAGAGAAGTGTACTTAATAGAAGAACCAATGGCAGCAGCTATTGGTGCTAATTTAGATGTAGCAGAACCAACAGGAAATATAGTTGTAGATATTGGTGGAGGAACAACAGAAGTAGCAGTTTTATCTTTAGGAGGAGTTGTAGTAAGCAATTCTTTAAGAATAGCTGGAGATGAATTAGATGAGGATATAATAAATTATATAAAAAAGGAAATGGGATTAGCAATAGGAGAAACAACAGCAGAAGAGATAAAATTAGAAATAGGATGCGCTACTCCTCTTATGACAGAAAAAAGTATGGAAGTAAGAGGTAGAGACTTAGGTAATGGACTTCCAAGAAATGTAGTAGTTACATCAACCCAAATACAAGAAGCTATGAAAGACTCAATAAATGAAATAGTAGAAATAGTAAAAACTACATTAGAAAAAACACCACCAGAGCTTGCATCTGATATAGTAGAAAAAGGTATTGTACTTGCAGGTGGAGGTGCTCTAATTAAAAACATAGATAAGCTACTTAGCCAAAAAACTGGAATGCCGGTATATATATCAGAAAATCCTTTAGAGTGTGTTGTAAAAGGTACAGGAAAAACACTAGAGGACTTAGAAAGATTAAAAAGTGTGCTTATAAATGCAAGAAAACGTAAATAAACATTACTTTTATAAAGAAAGGATTAGATAACAGGTGTATAAAAATAAAAAAGTAGGGACTATAGGAATAATAATTACAACTTTAATCTTGATAGCGTTAGTATTACTAACAAATGTGGACATAAAAAATTTTTCTGGAGCAGAAAGTTTTTTTAATAAATTAATTATGCCTATTCAAAATGGACTTACCTATTTAAAAAATAAAATATCAGGTAATGATGCATTTTTTTATGATATAAATAATTTAAAAGAAGAAAATAAAAAGCTTATCGAAGAAAATAATAAGCTAGAAGAGAAACTAAAAGAATTAGAAATAATAAAAGCAGAAAATGCGACACTAAGAAGTTATAATAATATGAGCAGTCAATATACAGAGTATAAAGCAGTTCCAGCATATATAATAAATAAAAACATAAGTAATTTAAGTGATATTATGGTAATAAATGTAGGAAGTAATGATGGTGTAGGAGTAAATATGCCAGTAATTACAACAGAAGGATTAGTTGGATATACAATATCTGTAACAAATAAAACTGCAAAGGTACAACCAATAATAGATCCAGGAACAAGTGTAAGTAGTGCAATAAGTACTTCTCGAGATAGTGTAGTTGTAAAAGGAATCCTTCGGAAGTAAAAATAAATTAAAACTTATGTATATACCAGCTGATGCAGATTTAATATTAGAAGACACAATAGAAACTTCTGGAATAGGAGGAATTTATCCGAAAGGAATTTTAATTGGAAAAATATCAGAAATAATTCAGTCTAAAAATATAACAGATAGATATGCGATTGTAGAAACCACAGTAGATTTTTCAAAATTAGAAACAGTACTTGTTATAACTGAATAAATGAAACGAAAGGGGACAGACCCCAACCGTCTCAATTCTAAATTGAGACGGTTGGGGTCTGTCCCCTTTCGTTTCATTTAATAATTTTCATATCCAACTTCTTGAAGTTTAGAGTCCTTTTTCATAACTGCGTCTTTTAAAGAAGCTTTATAATCTGCTAATTTATTTTGAATATCTATATTTGAAGTTCCAATTATTTGAGCTGCTAAAATTGCAGCATTTTTTGCTCCATTTATTGCTACTGTTGCAACAGGAATACCTGAAGGCATTTGTACAATAGAATAAAGAGAATCTACTCCACTTAAAGTTTTAGAATGAATTGGTACTCCAATAACAGGACATGTATTTACTGCTGCAAATATTCCTGGTAGGTGAGCTGCTCCTCCTGCACCTGCAATAATTACTTTAACATTTCTATTTTTAAGACTTTTTGCATAATCAATTGCTTCATCTGGGCATCTATGAACAGATAAAATTTTAATTTCGTAAGAAATTCCCATTGTATCTAAAAATTTAGCACTATCCATCATTATAGGTAAATCAGAATCGCTTCCCATAATAATTGATACATCAATATTTTTTTCCATTTTTTCCTCCTTATATAAATAAAATTCTTACTAAATTATAGTACATAATATTACATTATACAAGATTAAAACGATAAATTGTAATTTGTGTGATTAAACATATTGCAAACGTTGTAGGGGTCGATGCCCACATCGACCCGAAAAATAAACAAATAAATGCGGGCCGATGTGGGCATCGGCCCCTACAATTAAAAATGAATTTATTCCTACAAATTACAATTTATAAAATACCAATGACACAATTCTACATAAACTGGAATATATTATAAATATAGTAGGAGGAAAAAGTATGAAGCAGGTATTAAGACTAGAAAATATTAGTAAGACATATCAAGCAAAAAATGGAGAAATAGAGGCTTTAAAAAATATAAATTTTAGCGTAGAAGAAGGAGAATTTGTAAGTATAATAGGACCAAGTGGATGTGGAAAATCTACGCTTCTTTCAATAATTGCAGGATTAGAAGAAAAAAGTGAAGGAAAAATTTATATTGATGAAATTGAGGCAGAGGATGTATCATCCAAAATTGGCTATATGCTTCAAAAAGACAGCTTATTAGAATGGAGAACTATCTATAACAATGTGATATTTGGACTAGAAATAACACATAGAAAAACAAAAGAAAATGAAGAATACGTAAGAGAATTATTAAAAAAATATAATCTTTATGAATTTAAAGATAAATATCCTACGCAGCTATCAGGAGGAATGAGGCAAAGAGTAGCATTAATTAGAACACTTGCAATAAGACCAGAAATTCTATTATTAGATGAAGCTTTTTCGGCATTGGATTATCAAACAAGGATAATGGTAACAAAAGACATATATAATATATTAAAAAATGAAAATATAACAGCAATAATGGTAACACATGATATATCAGAAGCAATTAGTATGTCAGATAGAGTAGTAGTACTTACTAAAAGACCAGCAACAGTGAAAAAAATAGAAAAAATAGATTTTGAAATGGAAAATAGAAATCCAATGAATGCAAGAAAAAGCCCTAAATTTAGTAAATATTTTGATAGCTTATGGAAGGAGCTAGATGTTGATGCAAAAGAAAAGTGATTCACTAGAAAGAAAAAAATATTTAAATAAAATTAAACTTACAAAAGTAAGCATAATTATAACTCAAATTACAATAGTAATAGCATTTATAATTTTGTGGGAGGTACTTGCAAACAAAGGAGTAATAGATAGTTTTATAACTAGTCAGCCTTCTAGAATGTTAAAAACATTTATGAATTTATCCAAAAATGGATTATTAGAACATTTGGGAGTTACATGCTATGAAACAATAGTAGGTTTCTTATCAGGAACAATGATTGGAATTATAATTGCAATAATACTTTGGTGGTCTAAGTTTTTATCAAAAGTAGCCGAACCATTTTTAGTTGTGCTAAATAGTCTTCCTAAAATTGCTTTAGGACCTGTAATAATAATTTGGGTTGGAGCAGGAACATCTGCAATTATAGTAATGGCCCTTGCAATTTCATTAATAGTTACGATACTTGAAATTTTAAATGGATTTTTAAACACAGAAGAAGAAAAAATAAAAATGGCTAGAACATTTAATGCTAATAAACTACAAATATTAACTAAAATAGTTATACCTGCAAATATATCTACATTTATAAATTCATTAAAAGTAAATATAGGTTTATCTCTAGTTGGAGTAATATCAGGAGAATTCTTGGTATCTAAAGCAGGTCTTCGGATACTTAATAGTATATGGAGGCCAGGTGTTTCAACTAGACTTAGTAATGGCAAGTGTAGTAATACTAGCAGTAGTTGCAGCATTAATGTACGAAGCCGTCGTCCTACTAGAAAAATTAATATTAAAAACCAAAAAATTTGGATAATCTAAAATTTTGGGATTTTTGGGATTTTTCAGACGGACTCTTTTTGGAGTTTTTTCCAAAAAGAGTCCGTCTGAAAAAGGAAAAAAGAAAGGAGATTTAATCTTGAAAAAATATATTATATGGATACTTATAGTCCTATTGGTAGCTGGGGGAATTGTTGCATATTCATTATTAAATACTAATAATAAAGAAGAAAGTGCAGGATTAACTACTATAAATTTAAACGAGGTTACTCGTTCAGTTTTTTATGCGCCACAATATGTTGCAATTGCTAATGGATATTTTGAAGAGGAAGGTCTAAATATAGAAATTACAACAGGTCAAGGTGCAGATAAGGTAATGACAGCAGTTCTTGCTGGCCAAAGTGATATAGGTTTTGCACGGACCAGAAGCTGCTATTTATGTGTATAATGAAGGAAAAGAAGATTATATAGAAGTATTTGCACAAATGACTAAAAGAGATGGTTCGTTTTTAGTAAGTAGAACTGAAAATGCTGACTTTAAATGGACAGATGTAAAAGGTTCTACAATAATTCCTGGTAGAAAAGGTGGAGTACCTTATATGACATTTGAATATGTGCTAAAACAAAATGGAATAGACACTAAAAATGATGTTGTTTTAGATGATAGTATAAAATTTGACCTTATGGCAGGAGCATTTGCAGGAGGAACAGCAGAATATGTAACACTATTTGAACCAACCGCATCCATGACAGAAGCACAAGGGAAAGGTTATATAGTTGCATCAGTAGGTGAAGCTGCTGGTGAAATACCATATACAGCATATTTTGCTAAAAAAAGTTATATAGAGAGTAACCCTAAGATAGTTCAAGGATTTACAAATGCAGTTTACAAAGGAGAAACTTGGGTAAAAGAGCATACAGCAAGAGAAATTGCAGAAAAGATACAAAGTTTTTTCCCAGATACAGATTTAGATATGCTAACTAAATCAATACAAAGCTATAAAGATATAGATGCATGGAATGAAACACCAGTACTAGAACAAGAAGCGTTTGATAGATTACAAACTGTAATGGAAGAAGCGGGAGAGTTATCTAAAAAAGCACCATATGAAATAATAGTAAATAATGAATTTGCAAAAAAAGCAATTCAATAAAGACAATAAAATTATTGCAAATACTGCAGGGGCAGGGTTCCATCCCTGCCTGCAAAAACAGTTGAGACAACTATTGCAAACGTTGTAGGGGCGAACTTTGTTCGCCCGCGGGCGACTACTAGTGGCCCCTACGTTTCTCTACCATTTAAACTATATGCTGAATATTAATTAATATCAAAATTTGCTTCTCACCATATCTTGAATTCAACCAAAACTTCATATATAATCTAAATTAAGGAGCGTGATTTTATGCTAGAAGGAGTAAAAATTAATTGTCATAGTTCAATAAAAATAGCAAAGGATAAAATAGTATATATTGATCCATTTAGAATAAAGGAAGTGACACACAATGCAGATTATATATTTATTACACATTCTCATTATGACCATTTTTCAACACAAGATATTTTAAAGGTTGCAAAAGTAGATACAATTTTTGTTACAATACCAGAAACAAAATCAAGTTTAGAATTAATGGGAGTTC
Source organism: Clostridia bacterium (assembly GCA_017397545.1). Taxonomy (GTDB): domain Bacteria; phylum Bacillota; class Clostridia; order TANB77; family CAG-508; genus CAG-452. The sequence continues at coordinate 59,690 of JAFQIK010000014.1, read as the reverse complement.
CAGATAATCAAATTATAATTGTAGAGCCAAATAATAAATATGAATTAGATAATATAAAATTTGAAACACTTCCGTCTTACAATGAGAATAAAAAATATCATCCAAAAGAAAATAATTGGGTAGGATATATAATAGAGTTAAATGAAATTAAATATTACATAGCAGGAGATACAGACAATATAGAAGAAATACAAAATATTAAATGTGATATAGCATTTTTACCTATAGGTGGAGAGTTTACAATGAATGCAGAACAGGCTTCCCAACTTGCAAATAAAATAGATATAAAAATTGTAGTTCCAACACATTACGGAGAACTTGTTGGAAGTAAAGACGATTTAAGTCAGTTTATAGAATTAACAAATAAAGAAGTAAAAGTTTTAATAGATAAAAAATAAAAACTATAAATATAAAGAAGGGTGATAATAATGGAATATAAATATAAACCACAAGGAGTATGTTCAAGAGAAATGATTTTTGAGATAGAAGGAGATATAATAAAATCAGTAAAAATAATAGGAGGATGCGCACGGAAATACTTTGGGTCTTTCAAAATTAGTAGAAGGAATGAAAATAAAAGAAGTAATAGAAAAATTAAAAGGGATTCCATGTGGATATAAAACAACATCTTGTCCAGACCAACTAGCAAAAGCATTAGGAGAATACAATCAAACTAATTGTTAAAAATCAATAATCCCTAGTAAAACTTAAAAATAAGTACATAAATCCGCGAAAAATGTAATAAAAAAGTAATATACATAATAAAAAAACGCAAAAACAAGTTTGCGTAAACAAAATCAAGTCCTTGAAATGTATTAGTTAATTTCAAGGACTTGATTTTGCTTTAAATCTAATTATAATTTAAATTATGAAAGTGTAAAAAATATAAAAGGGGAATAAGAGATGAATAATAAGAAAAAATTTTCAATTTTTATTACTTCTGCATGTGCTTTAAGTTTTATAATACAAGGTACTACTTATGCAACTCAAGAAAAGAATATTTTTATAAGTAATGTAAATCCAATAGTAAGACAAGCTGTAACATTAGCATCTGTGGCAACAGAAACAGAACAAGAAGATCCGAATGAAATAATTACTATACAAGTAAATGATGAAGTGTTTTATGAAGCATTAGTCACAGAATATGGAGGAATAGCAACACAAAATTCTTTGGAACTTACAATGACAAGGGGGCAAATAAATGCACTTACAGAATTTGAATATACTGGAAGCAATTTGAAGAAAATTAAAGATATTACAGGAATTGAAAATTTTAAGAATTTACAAATATTAAAATTAAATAAAAATGAAATATCAGATATAAGTAAAATAGTAGAATTAACTAATCTAACACATTTTGAAATAAAGTCAAACGGCTTGAAAGTATTACCAGATTTATCAAAACTTAATAAATTAAGTATATTGGATATATCTAGTAATTCAATAAGTAATTTAGAAGGAATAGCAAATAATTTTGCTTTAACAAAATTATTTGCAAGTGCAAATTTTGTTACTAACATAATTCCAATTACTTCTATTTCTACACTTGAAGAAATAAATTTATCTAGTAATAATATTACAGATATTGCTTCGATTTATAGATTAAGCAACTTAAGAAAATTAGATTTAAGTGATAATACATCTATAAGAGAAATAGAAGCAATAACAAATTTAAGCAATTTAAATAAGTTAGTTTTAAATCAAAATAATGCAATAACAGATTTAACAAAATTAGTGGAAAAAGATAAAGTTACAAAAGTTCCAAAATTAATAAATTTAACTCATTTAGAGTTACAAGGAGTAAATAATTCTTTTTCAAAAATTTCAATAAGTAATTTAAAAGTGCTTACCAATTTGGAATTCCTGAACGTAAATAGTAATGGATATACAAAAAATGGACTTAGTGGAATTGTAGAACTTATAAATTTAAAAACATTGTATGCTAATAATAATGATATAGAAGACCTCTCTTATTTGGTAGACTTAGATTCAGACGGAAATGTAGAGGTTGTAAGTAAAATTGCAGATTTAAGAATGGCTGGAAATGAAATAGAAGAAGTGGATACATTAGGATATATGGCTGATACTATAAAGTATTTAGATTTAAGTGAAAACCATATTCATAATATTAATAGCATAGAAAATTTAACAAAATTAGAGCCTAAATATTTATTTTTACAAAATCAAACAGGGAATTTTAATATTAAAAAGAAGACTAATACAAATGTTGAGCAAAAAATAATTTTAGATAGTATATTCCAATATTGTAAGGATCCAAATAAAAAGATATACGCAGAAAATGCAAATTTTGCTGTAACAGGTGCAGCAACTTTGAACACAGATACATATATTATTCCAAATGTAGGAACAGGTAAATACGATGAAGAGCCTGGAAATTATAATATAGTATTTCCAGAAAATATAGAAGCAGGTTCAGTAGGAACTGTAACAATAAGTGGAGGAAGAGCTTCAGGAAGTGAATTTACATTTACAATAACGACAAGTACAGGTAGTAAAGTATATGATTCCATAGTATTTGAAGATTACTATTTAACAGATAGGGTAGCAACAGAATTACTAAGAAAAGAAAAAAAATTAGTAGGTTGGGTACCATACATATTAAATATAGAGTATAAAGAAATTGCAACTATAGATGAATTAATATTGACTGGAGATGAAGGAAGAAGAGTAAAAAGTATTAAAGGGTTAGAAAGCTTTATAAACTTAAAATATATTGATTTGGCAGTAAATAGTATAAGTAATGATAATTCAGTAAGTAAAATTAATTTATTAAAAGATTTACCTCAAATACAGACATTGATTTTATCAGATAACGATTTACAATCAGCAGATGTTATAACAAATTATAAAAATATAACTAAAATAGATTTATCAAATAATGAAATATCAGATTTGACACCATTTAAAATGTGGTTAGAAATGTTAATATCAAATAGAAATGCAGAATCTAAATTAGTAGAAATAAATGTATCTGGTAATAGTATTACAGATTTAACTCCAATTCAAGGAATAACAACAGTAACAAAATTATATATAGGAAAAAATAATATTAAAGATATAAAACCAATAGCAACATTAACAGAATTAACAACATTGGACATATCAAGTAATAAAATAGAAGATATAAGTATATTAGAAAATTTGACGAATTTAAAAACCTTAAATTTAAGCTCAAACAAGATAAAAGATATATCAAGCATAGCAAAGTTAAATTTATATGATTTAGATATTTCTAATAATAGAATATTAGACTTAGAAGATATCAAAAATATGGCATCACTAACTAATATATTAGCTAATACAAATAGAATAACTACAATTGAACCAATAAAAGATTTTATAGTAAATAACTTAGAATTAAACTATCAAAAATTACATTATGCATTAGAAGAAATAAATGAAAATATTGTAACAGTTGAATTACCTAAATTATTTACAGAAACAAAAGAAGAAAACGGATTAATTTATACTGAAGAAGATTTTGTATGCAATAATTGCAGTTTAACAGAAGATGGAAAAGTGCAAATAAATATTGAAGAATTAGGAAATAAAATAGCAACAGTAAAAATAAAAAATGGAAATGCAAATGGTAGTCAATTGGCTATTGCAAGAGCATTAAAGCCAGTGTTAACTTACAGTACAGAGGAAAAAACAAAAGAGAATGTAACAGTTACAATAAGTTTTGAAGGAAGACAAGCAAGTATAGTAAATAATGATGAAAATACTACATATACATTTACTAAAAATGGAGAATTTACATTTGAATTTGAAGATGATTATGGATTTGTAGGAACAGCAACAGCTAAAGTGGATTGGATAGATAAAGAAGGCCCAAAAGCAGAGGTTATTTATAGTCCAAAAGAAATTACAAAAGAAGACGTAATAGTTACAATAACAGCTAATGAAGAATGTAACCCAATAGAAGGATGGACTTTATTAGAAGATAAAAAAGTATTAACAAAAACATATGCAAAAAATACAAATGAAAAAATTGTTTTAGAAGATAAATTAGGAAATCAAAGTCAAATAGATGTAGTAATTACAAATATTGATAAAACAGCACCAAAAATTGAAGGTGTTGAAGAAGGTAAAACTTATGCCCAAAGAGTAAAACCTGTAATAATAGAAGAAAACTTGGACACAATAGAATTAACAAAAGATGGAGAAAAAGTAGAAGATTATAAAAAAGATGATGCAATAACAGAAAATGGACAATATAAATTCACACTAACAGATAAAGCTGGAAACAAAACAGAAGTAAACTTTGCAGTAGAAATAGAAAGCCAAAGTGATACACTAGAAGTTAAATTAAAAAAAGATTCGACATACCAGATAAAAGAAGATGAGAGAGCTTTATATATAGAAAATATAAAACCAAATACAACAATAGAAAGTATAAAAAGCAATATAGAAACAAATGGAGAAATAAAAATATATAAAGGAGAAACAGAAGTAACAGATAAAGAAACAAATATAGCAACAGAAATGATAATAAAAGTATTTTTAAACAAGGATACAAAAGAGTATAAAATAGTAGTAACAGGAGACTTAAATGGAGATGGCCAAATGAACGATATAGACCTACTAATGTTATCAAGATATAAAGCAAAATTATATAAAAACTTAAGCAAAGAAGGTTTAAAAGCAAGTGATATAGAAAGAAACGGAACTTGTGCAGACGATATGGATTTACTAAAAATGGCAAGAATATTAGTAGGATTAGATTAAATATAAGTATTGACTAAAAACAAATTATAAAATATAATCAAAACGAAAAGGAGAGAAAGCAAATGAAAAAAATAGGAATTATATTATTTGGAATGTTACTAATACTATTTATAGGAATTTCAAATGTAATAGCATCTGGAACTATAGGTACTGTAACAATAGAAAAAGCAGATTCGACAGATATAGGCACAACTGGGACATTAATTGTAAAAGTGCAGACAGAAGGAGATGCAATAGGAGTAATAACTGGAAAAATAAAAACAGAAGGAAATGTAAGAATAAAACAAGTAACAGGAAAAAATGGATGGAGTTTAACTTATAATGACCAAGAGGGAGAGGACCAAGGAGCATTTAACCTATTAAAAGCAGCAGGCGCAAAATCAGAAGAAATAATGGAAATTCATTATATTGCAGATTATTCTGAGGGGGAAGTGCGTATAATATTAGAGGAAATAAACTTAACTAATATAAAATATAAATTAGAAAATATTGGAAACATAACATTTGTAGAAAACGAAACAATTGACCAACCAGAAAAAACACTAACAAGTATAGAAATAACAACAGCTCCTACTAAAACAGTATATGAAGAAGGCGAAAAATTTGACAAATCAGGAATGGTAGTAACTGCAAAGTATAGTGATGGAAGTAGTAAAATAGTAACAAATTATACATGTGAACCAACAGAAACATTAAAATTAACAGATAAAGCAGTAACAATAAAATATACAGAAGAAGGAATAACAAAAACAGTTGAACAAGAAATTGAAGTTAATGAAAGAGATAATGATGGAGGAGATGGTGACCAACCAGAAAAAACACTAACAAGTATAGAGATAACTAAAGCTCCAACAAAAACAGTATACAAAAAAGGTGAAAAATTTGATAAAACAGGAATGGAAGTAGTAGCAAAATATAGTGATGGAAGTAGTAAAGTAGTAACAAATTATACATGTGAGCCTACAGAATCATTAAAATTAACAGATAAAACGGTAACAATAAAATATACAGAAGAAGGAATAACAAAAACAGTTGAACAAGAAATTAAAGTCCAAGAAGCAGCAGATGATAAAGAAAAACCTGATAATACAGTTTCAGATAAAGATTATCCAGATACAGGTATAAATATGCTAATTATTCCGATGGCATGTATAGTAATAATAGGTGTAGTTTCATATATTGGATATAGAAAATATAAGAATATTTAAGTAAAAAAATAAGAGATACCATTTAAAATGAAGTATCTCTTGTTTTTTATTATTCACTAACAAAAACATCTTTACCTGCACCGCATATAGGACATACCCAGTTGTCTGGTAATTCATCAAATTTTACTGTTTCCTTGTCTTCATCATAAACAAATCCACAAATACTACATGTATATTTCATAATATCATCCCTTCAAAATTATTATTGTTATTATAATATTATAATAAACATTAAATGTCAATTAATTATATACATATTAGTGAAAAATATGATAGAATATTATTATTTAGTAGATACAAAAAATATATAAGAGAGGTAGATGATTATGAAAATAGGTCTTGCATTATCAGGTGGAGGAGTAAGAGGTGCAGCACATATAGGGGCGATAAAAGCTCTAAAAGAAAATGGAATAAAAATAGATGCAGTAGCAGGAACATCTGCGGGTAGCATAGTTGCAGCACTTTTAGGTATGGGATATACTACAGATGAAATGATAAAATTATTTAATTATTTTTCTAAATCTGTTATGGCGATATCTCCTAAATATATGTTTAGTGGAATAAAAGAAAAAAGAGGAATAAAACTTGGAGGGTTAACTACAAGTTTTAATATAGAGTCTGCAATTGAAGAAGCGGGAAAACTTAAAAATATAAAGAATATAAAAGATATAAAACTTCCAATATCAATTCCGGCAACAGATTTAATATCAGATAGGGAAATAATATTTACTAATTGTAATGAACTTAAAGGAGAGGAATATATACATGACATAGAAATAGGGAAAGCAGTAAGAGCAAGTTCAACATTTCCAGGAATGTATGCTCCATTTGATTACAAAAAATATCAATTCGTAGATGGAGGAATATTTGACAATCTACCAGTTGTAGAAGCAAAAAAGTTAGGTATAGATAAAGTAATAGCAATAAAATTTAAATTAAAATCGCCAAGAAAACAAAATACTATATATAACATTGCAATGCAGTCATTAGATTTAATGACAGAAAATTTAATAAAGGATTCTATAAATAAGAGTGATTATGTAATAGAGATAGATTTAAGAGATGTAAAACCTTTTAATATAAGCAAATTAGAGTTTTGTTATAGAGAAGGATATACGCAAACATTAGATAATATAATAAAATTAAAAAGGGAGTTGAAAAGTAAATAAAAATATATTATATTCTATTGCAAAAAAATGTAAAAATCTTCAAAAAATACCTTGAAAAAGTTTACATAAGCGTATATAATTAAATATATAGCGCCAAAATTCGCTTTTTTTTAAAATGTCATGAAAATGTAATTTTTTGAAAAAAAAACCGAAGAGCTAATTTCCGTATGAAAAAAATCTTGCAAATATAAATATAAAAAGAAGCATATATTGACAATGTGCAAAAAAAATGTAAAAATTATGCTATATAAGTATATTTATAGGTGAATATAAATATTATTTAGGAGGAGTAATCATGTTTAAAAAATTAATTAAAGGAGAAAATGGAACAGTAACAAAAAAATTATTAGCAACTCTATTAGTAATAACATTAACATTTGCTAATTTTGCTTTACTTGGAACATGTATGTTAGAATCAATAGCAATAGAAAATACATTAGGAGAACAAAATACTAATACAAATAATGAATATGTTAAATTTAATGTATATTTGGATCCAAATGATACAAGTGTAAGAGAAGTAAGTAAAGACATAAATAGTGAAGATTTGGATTTATACGTTTCAGTTTCTGTAACTGGGAAGGGAAGTTTAGAAAAAGGAAGTATAGATTTTTCTAATTCTAATTTTAAATCAAAAGAAAATGAAGAAATATTTAAAAGAGATATAGAAACAATATCTTCACAAAAAGGGATAACTGTAAAGTTACCAATAGTAGCTAAAAAAGACTCAAGTTATAATTTGAGTTTATTAAACATGATTAGTAAAATAAAATTAACAGGAGAATATGTAGACGAAAATGGAAATATTACAAATATAGATTCAACTAAAGAAGTTAAAATAAATTGGACAACACAAGGAATTACACAAGAACAAATTAAAGTTTCTCAAGAGATAATAACAAATAAAATTTATGAAAAAGATGGAGAAAATAAAAGAGTATTACAATTACTAATAAAAACAAACGTGGAAGACAATAAAGTGCCAGTAAAATCAACAAAAATAGAAATAGGAAATCCAATTGCAAATGTAATACCTGAAGAAGTAAAAGTTTCAACATACAGTACTGCAGCTACAAACGGAGGAAGTAGCATAGAATTTAATAATAACCAAGGAAGCTCATGGAACTATAATGCAGAAGAAAATAAAACATATATAGAATTAACAAATGTAGCAGAGGGAAATGTTTCTTGGCAAAAAAATGCTACAGATGAATTAATAGTAACATATATATATGACGAACAAGTAAATATCGAATCTGTTTCATCAGATGTAAAAGTTTTTGTAGTTGTATATGGAGATGAAAATACTATAATAGAACAAACAAATAACTTAACATTAGAAGCAGTAGAAGAAAAAGGAAATATAGTTGATATAAAAAGTAGTGTAACAAAAGGTATTTACAAAGGTTATATGTATATAGGAGAAGAAACAACATACAAAACTCAATATGATATGTATGTATCTTATGCTACAGAAAATGGAATATATGTAATTGATTCTGGAGATACAGCAGATTCAGAAAATTTATCTACATATTATAAATCTACATTAATAAATAAAGCACAAGCAATAAATGTATTAGGAAACAATGGAACAATTAAAATATATAATGGAGAAAATTTACAAGATCCAATAACAGAAATATCATTATCACAAGAAAATAGCGAGGATTATATTACATTTAATTATTCGGAAAATGTAAATAATATAGTAATAGTAACAAGCAATCCTGTAAAGGAAGGAAAAATAGAAATAGTAAATGAAAAAGCAATAAAAGTAAAAACATTAGAAAAAATAGAAGAAGCAACTAAATTAGATATAGCAACTAATTTATATGTAAAAGACTCAGAGGGTAAAGAAATAGAAAAATCTTATAAACAAGAAGTTGCTAATTTATTAGAACCAACAACATCAGTAGATTTAGAATTAAATAAAACATCAATATCAAATCAAGTAGAAGAAGAATTAACACTAACAGCAATATTAAACACAAATAATAATAGTAATAAACTATTTGATAATCCAACAATAAATATAGAATTACCAAAAGAAATAGCAGAAGCAACATTATTACAAGATGTATCATTATTATATGAAGATGAACTAAGCATAAAATCTTCAGATATAATAACAAACGAAAATGGAAACAAAGTAATATCTATAGTTTTAGAAGGAACACAAACAAAATATGATGCAAGTGCAAATGTTGTAATGTATTTGAAAGTAAAAGCAAATGAATTTATGCCAGATAAAGAAGTAGAAATAAAAACTACTTGTATTAATGGTGAAGAAAATATAGAAAAATTAAATAAAATTAGTGTTATTTCTAGAAAAGGAATATTAAGCAGAAATTCTATTCAAGTAGGAGAAAATAAAATAGAAGCTATTAATAATAATGTAACAATTGAAATAACAGAAAATTCAGAAATAAAATTAAAATCAAATATTATAAATAATTACGGAGAAAAAATTACAAATACTACTTTAATGGGAAATATACCAGTAGGAACAAATTTAAAAACAGCGTTACAAACAAATTTAGATAATGCTTCTATTTACTATGCAACTAAAGAAAATCCAACAGTAGAAGAATGGATAGATGTTATAGAAGACTATACAACAGTAAAAGCATTTAAAATAGAAATAGGAGAATTAGAACAAGCAAATGGAATAGAAATAGAGTATGTTTTAAATACAATAGAAGAAACATTACAAGAAAAAGATTCTTTTAATACAGAGGTTAAACTAAACTATGTAATTGAAAATCAAACAGTTGAAGAAGAATTACTATATACAGTAATAAATAATGCAAAAGAGTCAGAAGAAGTAATAGAAAGTGAAAAAATAAGCGTAAATGTAGAAGTAACAGCAGGTGGAAAGGAACTTTCAAAAGATGAAGAAATATTAAATGGACAAGTATTAAGATATAAAGTAAAACTAAGAAATAATACAAATGAAGATATTAATAATATTAAAGTAAATGCCAATATACAAAATGCAGTATTTTATGATTTAGTACAAAATGGAACAATATATGATGATTCAGTTGATGCAAATGGAGAGCCTATATATCCAGAAGGAAAACCAGTATATGTATATGACGAATATGAAAAAGATATAAAAGAAAGAGAAATAGCAACAATATCTAAACTAGAAGGTGGAAATATAACTACTATTGAATATTTAATTGTAGTATATAATAATAATTCAGATACTGAAAAAATGATGAAAAATGAAATTATAATTACAGCAGAACAAATTGAAGAAAAGAAAGTAACTGACGAAAGAAATATAGAAGAAGGAAAAATATCATTAAAATTAAAATATGGATATACAGAAAATAATAAAACATATAGTAGTTCAAATACAGATATAATTTTAGAAGTAAGTAATTTAATAAATGAAGAATTAAATAATGTAACTATAAAAATGGATTTACCAAAAGGATTTGACTGTAATATAGATAATCAGTTTTTTGTAAGTGTAAGAGATGATGTTTCAATAACAAAAGATAATAATAAAATATTTGTTACATTTGAAAAAATATTACCAAATGAAAAAGATAGTATAAAGATAAAATTATTAACAGATGATATGGAGATTGTAAAACTTAATAAAAAAATTAGTTTAGTTGCAAAAGCAAATATTCAAGGTGATTCAAATACATATTATTCAAATGATTATATAATTAATGTATTACAAGGAAAAACAGAGTTAGATGTTAGTTTTAAATCTAATATGCAAGGAAAAGAAGTAAAAGATAATGATGAAATACAATATATAGCAACAATAAAAAATAAAGGATATATAGATGCATATAATTTAAGAATAAGTGATTTTATACAAGAAGAATTAGATGTTATAAGTGCTAAAGTAGTATATAGTAATGGAGAAGAAAGAAACATTGGAATAGTAGAAGAGATAAGCTTATTAACAATAAATGAAGAAATAAAAGCACAAGATAGTATTACAATAATTATAAATACAAAAGTAAATGTTAAACATAGTAATGTAGATAAAATATCAAATAAATTGTATATTAGTTCTTCACAAATTGATGATATTGAAACAGAAGAATTAGTAAATAAAATATTTGTGGAAAATGAAGAGGATTCAAAAAAACCAGATGAGAAAGAAGGAACATATTCAATATCAGGAATTGCATGGTTAGATGAGAACAAGAATGGAGTAAGAGATAGCCAAGAAAAAATAATGCAAGCAGTAAAAGTAATGTTATTAAATAACCAAGGTAATATAGTGAAAAATGTAGAAGGAGAAGAAATAACAACATTAACTTCAATTTCAGGAACATACAAATTAAACAATGTGCCAAAAGGGGAATACATAGTAGCATTTGAATATGATACGCAAAAATATACAGTAAGTAAATATCAAGTAGCAGGAGCAAAAGAAGAACAAAATTCAGATGTAATTTTAAAAGAAATTGTAATAAATAATAAACAGGTATTATTAGCAACAACAGATGTAATAAAAATAGAAAATGCTAATATTCAAAATATAGATATAGGATTAATAGAAAATGCAAAATTTGATTTAAGATTAGATAAATATGTAGCCAAAGTAATAGTAACAAACGAAGAAGAGAGTAAAACATATCAATTTAATGAAGCAACACTAGGAAAAGTAGAAATACCAGCAAAACAAGTAAATAAAACAACACTATTAGTACAATATGAAATAAAAGTTACAAATGAAGGCGAAGTAGTAGGATATGTAGGAGATATAGTAGACTATACTCCAAAAGAATTAGAATTTAACTCAGAAATGAATCCACAGTGGTATGAAGATTCAGAAGGAAATCTACACAATATAACATTAGCAAATGAAATAATAGAACAAGGAGAAACAAAAACAGTTAAACTAGTATTAACAAAATCTTTAAATAGTAATAGCTTAGGAACAATAGAAAACACAGCAGAAATAGCAAAAAGTTCAAACTTAGAAGGAATACAAGAAAAAGATTCTAATGTAGCAAACAACGTAGCAGGAGAAGATGATATAGGAGAAGCAAGCCTAATAGTATCAATAAAAACAGGTAGTGGAGCAATGTATGTAGGAATTGTAATAGCAAGCATATTAGTTTTAGGAATAGGAATTTATTTAATAGATAAGAAAGTTTTGAAAGGTTAAAAAGGAGGGCGGTGAGAAGATGAACAAAAAGGTTATAAAATTAGTTTTAACTATTTTAATTATATTAGGATTATCATTTTTAATACAAACATACAGCTTAGCAGCTACAACAACAGTAACATTTTCAAATGCTGAAGCAAGGTGGGAAACTTCAAATTATGAAGAAAGATATAAGTTAATAAATAATGCTCAAGAAGTACCAGATGCATTTAAAGATTGGAATAATGAGCATAAAAGGACTATAAGTTTGATTAATGTACCAGATAATCATTATTTAGTATTAGCTACTAAACTGTTACAAAATGAATCTGTTGATGATTGGAAGGTTGGAAAAGAAGTTAAGATTGGAGATTACGAAGATACATACGGAACTGGCTCTCTTACGAGAGAAAATGGTGAAAAGGTTGATGAACAAAAGTTTGTTATGGGAGCAGGAAAGAATAATTCTTTATTAAATGATAATGCATATGAAGTAATTCCTAATGTATTATGTTCAGAAGCGGGTAATGGTGGAAATAGTGGTAGTTATTATATACAGTCTATATTATCTATTTCTCCATATGAAATTTCATTAACACATAAAAACTATAAAGGTACTGAAACAGTAGTAAAAAAAATAGACGAATGTTCAGCTGATGACTTGGATAAATTTGTATATTTAAATGATTTAGCTTTTTTCCTTAATGAAACATATAATTGCCGGTACTACATGGGGTATCTATCACGATGGTACTGTACAAGTTTTAGGATATATGGATTCTCCTAGCGTCATTATTATGCAAAAACATTTGTGGTACAATGCAGATACTATAAATAAAAATGTAAATTCGCTATTGGGATTAACTGAAATTTTTAATATAGGTACATACGAAAATAACGGAATGGGGACTAGATATAGTGAATCTAAGATTTACGTTAATCAGAATTCGGGGTTATTAACCAAATATAGAGCGAAATTGAAAGAAATAAGTGAAGGAAAAAATTCTTTAGATTCAGATTTATATAAAGCAACTATTTATGTTGTTGGGACTAATGGTGGAGGACAAAAAAGAATAATTTTTAAAACAGAAAAAATTGAACAAAAGCCAACAGTTACATTAAATATGTACAAAAAAAATTTTGAAGGATTAGGATTAGCAGGAGCAGAAATTACAGTATCAAGTGTAGAAGGAGGAAATACAGAAAAACTTTCGCAAACATTAAAATCTTCAGGGGAAAATGGGAAATTTGGTGAAATTAGTATAACTCCAACAGACTTTTCAAAAGGAGAATTTAAGATTCTAGTTACAGAAAATGTTGCTCCTAATGGATATAATGGATTAAATAATTCGGTTGAGTTATTAGTTAATTATGATACAGAAACAGGAGATGTAACATCTATTACAGAATCTTCAAGTAATATTGACATTGATGAAAACAAAAACATTATAATAAAGAATAAACGTAAAATAGATAAAATAGAAATACTAAAAACAGATGCAATTACTAGTGATAGATTAACAGGTGTTAAATTTAGAATAAAAGTAACTAATGTTGAAAAAATAGGCAACTATTCTTCGACAGCTACTGATGGAATAATTATATTAGAAGACCAAGTTAATAATGGAAGTTTAAGTTTGACAGACGTGGTAATAAAAGATGTTAGTCAAGATGTTGAAATAGAGATAGAAGAAATAGAAACATTAGAAGGATATAAACTTATTAATGGGACAATAAAAATAACAATAACAAAAATTAATTCTGACTCATTAGTTTATAAAGTAGAAACTATAGATAAAGACGGAAATAAAATAAGCATTAAAGAATATAAAGGAATATCTGATTCATGCATGCTTGGTGATATTAATATGGATGGGATAATAAATGAAACAGATTATAATACAATACTAAAAGTTTCAGTTGCTTTAGATGAATTTACTGACAAACAAATAATTTTAGCAGACACAAATTTTAATAATACGATTGACTCTAATGACTCACGTTATGTATTGAGAATAGCAGAAGGGTTAGATAAAGCAGAGTATGAAGCTACATTTACAAATAAAATATGTATCAATCTTACAAATTTAAAAGTAATAGATTTATCAGGACAAGTATGGATAGATGCACAAGAAGGAGAAAAAGCAGTAGCTAATCCAGACGGAAAAAAAGGTAATACAGAGCAAAGAGTACAAGGAGTAAAAGTACATTTATTTAGTGTGGATGATAATAAGATAATAACAACAGTAGAAACAGATTCAGAAGGAAAATATATATTTAAAGATATAGCAAAAACAGAAAAAGGATATAAAATATATTTTGAATATAATGGAATACTATTTAACGATGTAGGAATAAAAGGAGATTCTAAAGCAGGAGAGAATTTAGATGAAAGAACAAAATTTAATGATAGATTTAAAACAATAGCACAAGGGAAATCAAATGATGGAACTACATTAACATATAGTTATAACAACAGAAAATCTGTATTAGAAGCAACAGTAGATGGAAGTACGCCTGGAAATTCTAAAATTCTAGCATATACAAATACATATACAGATACGACAGAAAATATAGACTGTGGTTTAACAACAAAATACTATGACATAAGAATAGATAATTTGATCCAAAATGTAAAATATACAATAAATGGTAAAGAATTAACCGAAAATGCAGGCAATAAAGTAACATATAGCAGTAGCATTAATTATTCAGATTATTATTATAGATTTGATAATTATGAACAAAAGATAGAAGAGTTTAATGATGAAATCCTTCGTAAAGATGCATTACAAACAGCTGAATTAGAAGCATATGTAACATATAAATTAGTAGTAACTAGTCAAAATACTAACAAAACAGAGAGTGTAGATATAAAATATACATATGATTATAATAAGTATGAGTTAAAATATATAAATGGTGAAGAAAAGAGCGATGATGACGGAATTATTAATTTAAGGGCAGTGGAATTATCAAGTGATGTTACTGAAAAATCAGTAGAAATAGTGTTTAAAGTTAGAAAAGATAATAATAGAAATTTACCATCAGAAATTGCAACAGAAAAAGGATTAATAGTAGAAACAACAGCAGAAGTAATATCATATACAACAGCAGAAGGAGCATTAATAGATGTTGATTCAGAACCAGGAAATGGAAAAGAAGAAGACGATTTATCAAAAGCAAGTGTAACATTTAAGCTTGAAGAAAATGCAAGAGAAATAAGTGGTAATGTTGCAGAGGATACTAATGCCGATGGAACTTTAGATAGCACTAGAATAAATGATGTAATCGTACAACTTATAGAAATAGTACAAGGAAAAATAGATGGAAAGACATATGAATATATTTGGCAAGAAACAGTATCAGGAAGTAATCAGGTGAAAGCAAGAAACACAGAAAATCAGGTATATACTTATACTAATAAATTGACAGGCAATATAGATGGACAATATCAATTCCTAGGATATGAGGTAAAAACAGATGGAAATATAGGCTTAAAAACAGGGTTCATACCAGGAAATTACATAATAAGATTTATATATGGTGATGGAACAACAGTTTATCTAAATAGTGATGGAACAACAAAAGTATTAGAAGATATGAAATATAATGGACAAGACTATAAATCTACAGTAGATTTATCTTACAAAGAAGAATGGTATGATAATACAAATTATGATGGGAAATCAACAGCGAGAGATAACGAAGCAAGAAGGTTAGAAGTAATGGCATTCTCTACAGAAGTTGATGGAGGATTAGGTGTAGCATTAAATACACTTAATAAAGATTTTAGTCAATTTACAGGCGAAGAAAAAACATTATTAAAAGAGTATTATAATTCTTTAGATAAAAATACGTTAGAAGTAAAATTTGCTTATAGAGCATCAAAAGGAAATCCTTATGATACAACAATAAGCATACCAGAAAATCCTTCAGAAGAAGAAATATATAGCCTAGTAAAATACTATGTATCATACAAAACATGGATGAGTGCAGAAACATCTAAGATAGATGTAGGAATTAATTCAACTTTTGATAAAGTTAATTTCGGATTAATGAAAAGACCTGAAACAAAATTAACTGTAGAAAAACATATAACAGGATTAAAAATAACACCAACTGGAACAGGAGTACAACCAATTATAGATGCAACAAAGGATATTAATACATATTATGATACTGATACTGCAAATGATAGCCCACAAGGAATAACAACAGGACTTGCTACAATAGCATCAACAAGAGCAGATAGAGGATTCTGGAAGGTGGAAACAGATATAGAAGAACTTATACAAGGAGCTAAATTAGAAGTTGAATATACCTATGTAGTAAAAAATGAAAGTACACCAGATTATTTAAACCAATTTTTAGCAAGTAGCTATGAAAACTTAACTCCATCCGAATACAAACAAATTTTATTACAAAAAAGAAGTGAGGTAGAAGCAAATAATTTAGATAAAGGATTGACAAGTGGTTATGGAAAATGGCTAGGGGAATTCTATTATACAGGAACAAAAGGAAGTAACGACAAGGAAGTATTATCTAAAGTAAGCAAATTAGAGGAGGCACTAAACAATAAATTGACATATACAGAAGATACACCAGTAAATTCATTTAATAAAATAAATGAGAGTGAAACAGCTAAAAATTATTATGACACAGAAGGAAATATAGTTACAAAAAATATAATGACAGTAGTACAGACAAAAAAAGAAATTGGAAAATTAGAAATAGGAGCAATGAACGAGGAAAATGTATTAAGAGTAGAAACAACGTTATCATCATCAAATAATGGAGAAATAGGAGTAAATATACCAAGTTATATAGCAGAAATAGTATCATATTCAAATGCAGCAGGAAGAGAAAATATAGCAGTACCAGAAAACTTAAGTTATGTACATAGTGAAGATAACGAAATATCACTAGATTCATATGCAACAAAAGATGCAGAAGGAAACATTACTGGAATTAAACAAGAAGAAACAAGCGGATATATAAAAATAAATGAAGCAGACGAATTCTGGGGAGAAACAATAATTATTTCTAAACCAACAGGACAAAACAAAAATACAGCAATGATAATAACAATAATAACAATAAGTTCATTAGCTCTAATAGGAGTAGGAATAATTCTAATTAAAAAAATTGTAATAAAAAAATAGCATAAAATAAGCAAAAGGGAGAAATAAATTCTTCCTTTTGTTTTCGCTCTCTTCGTTTTTTTCCTTTTTCGGACGGACTTAATTTGGTCTTTTTTTCTTTTTTTAGACGGACTTAATTTAGATAATAAAGTGAAAAAGAAGAAAGAATTTATGATATTGCTAATGTATTTCAATATTGAGGTGTTCTTCTGTGCATATTAACATTAAAAATAGATATAATAAATATTAATGGAAGATATTGTATGAAAGAAATGCTTGTGATATAATCATTTAAAGTGAGAGACATTCCTAGCAAGATTAGGAATACCTGTTATTAAGGTTTGTACCTCGAACATTGTGAAGGCAAACTTTAGTATAAAAAACGAAAGGAGAATATTATGTCAGAATACGAAAGCTTAAAAGAGAAATTATTTAATAATAAAAAATGTGGTTGGGAAGGTTTAGCAGAAGAAGAAAAACAAAAAATAAATACATTTGCAGACGAATATATTTATTTTTTAAATAACGCAAAAACAGAAAGAGAAGCAGCAGAATTTGCAAAAGAAGTTCTACAAAAAAATGGATTTGTAGATTTAAGAGATAAATTAGTTTTAGAACCAGGTGACAAGGTTTACTATGTAAATAGAGGAAAAAGTATTTACATGGCAGTGATAGGAACAGATAAATTAGAAACAGGATTAAATATTTTAGGTGCTCATATAGATTCACCAAGATTAGACCTAAAACCAAACCCATTATACGAAGACACAGGATTTGCATACTTTAAAACGCATTATTATGGAGGAATAAAAAAATATCAATGGACAACAATTCCCTTAAGTATACATGGTGTAATTGTTAAAACAAGTGGAGAAAAAGTTAAAATAAATATAGGAGAAGACGAAGCTGATCCAATATTTACAATAACAGATTTACTTCCACACTTAGCACAAGACCAAATGGATAAAAAGTTAAGAGAAGGAATTTCAGGAGAAGATTTAAATCTTTTAATAGGAAGCATTCCATATGGAGATGACAAAACATCAGAAAAAGTAAAATTAAACGTATTAAAAATATTAAACGAAAAATATGGAATAACAGAAAAAGATTTATTAAGTGCAGAAATAGAATTAGTACCTGCATTTAAAGCAAAAAGTTTAGGATTTGATAGAAGTATGGTAGCAGGATATGGACAAGACGATAGAGTATGTGCATATGCAGAATTAAGAGCAATATTAAACATACACAACCCTAAAAAAACAGCAGTATGCATATTATCAGACAAAGAAGAAATCGGAAGTATGGGAAATACAGGAATGGAATCACATGTATTTGATACATTTATTGCAGAATTATTAAACAAAAGAGGAGAAAACAGACCTAACTTATTAGATAAAGTATTTTGCAACTCAAGAATGTTATCAGCAGATGTAGATGCAGCATTAGATCCAATATATGCATCAGTATCAGAAAAGAATAATGCATCATTCTTAGGATATGGAATAGGATTTAACAAATATACAGGTTCAAGAGGAAAATCAGGAGCATCAGATGCAAACGCAGAATACGTAGCTGAAATAAGAGCAATGCTAGAAAGTAATAATATAGCATATCAAATAGGAGAGCTTGGAAAAGTAGATGTAGGCGGAGGCGGAACAATAGCTTACATTTTGGCAAACAAAGGAATAGACGTAATAGATTGTGGAGTGCCAGTATTATCAATGCACTCACCATACGAAGTAACAAGCAAATTTGATATATACGAAAGCTATAGAACATACGAAGCATTTATGAAATAAAACAAAAGGAAAAAAGGGGATTGGCCCCTTTTTCCTTTTTTAAAACTATTATAAATTATATAAATTACTGTCTATACATAGTTTTGCTCTTGCTGCTGTTTTTTCATCAGATGCAAGTGCGTTTTCTAAAAATTCAGGATGAGCTATAAGGAAGTTTCTCATAGTTTCATCTGGATTTTCGTAGAAGTTATTTAACATTTCAGCTTGAGTTTCGTTTATTATATTCATGCTAAGTGCTTTTTCAAATAAGCTTTTATCTATGTTGATCATTGATAGTGATTTTACATTTTCGTTTTCTAATTTTTCTTTTCCGCCTTGCATTCTATCTACAACAACTGTGCTCCATACAATTTCTGAATCTAAACTTTTTATTGCAGGAATCCAAGCTCTTATATAGCTAGATGCTTCTGTAATTAAATCTGCTATATGTAACACTTTTGCTCCTTTAACATCTGATTTAGCAATTTCTGTTTTGAAGTTACTATCATTTATTACCATACTTAAGTCTTTATATATAGTAATATGTGGTTTGCCAAGTTTGTTTGCAACTATATTAGAGAAGAACCAATCTCTTCTTTCTCCACCTGAAATATAGTCTATTTCATTAACATCTATATTTTCGTTTATAAAACTAATCATTTCATCAATTACATTTTTATAGATTTGATTTTCAGAATAATGATTTAAAGTTTTTTCAAAAACTTTTTTAGGAAGCGCTTCTTTGTCTGATTTTTCAGCATCTATAAAGCTTAATAAATCTACAGCATTTTGCTCACTTCCATAAAGAAAATGTGTGTTAATATAATATGGTCCTATTTTGCCAGAAGTATACCAAAAAGGTTTATTATCTGGACAAATTCTTAAAGCGTTTGTTTCAAATAAATATGATACTAAATTACTCATAAAAACCTCCAATTAAATATATTTATTAAATAATAAAACAAAATTCTAATAAAGTCAAATAAAAACCTTGAAAAAAGTCATATAAAATGATAATATTGTAAAAATAGAATAAAAGGAGGCGTAAAAGTGACAGTTTTATTAAAAAATGGTAAATTAATAGATTATAAAACAAAAACAGAAGACTATTTTGATATTCTTATAGAAGATGGAATTATAAAAGAAATATCTAAAAAAATAAATACAGTAGCAGATAATGTTATTGATTGTACTAACCTATTTATCATACCAGGTATGATAGATATTCATTGTCATTTAAGAGAACCTGGATTTGAACACAAAGAAACTATAGAAACTGGAATGAAAAGCGCTGTTAAGGGAGGTTTTACTTCTATTTGTCCAATGCCAAATACTAAACCTGCCTGTGATAGTGTTTTAATTTTGCAAAAAATACAAGAAGAAGCAAAAAGAGTTGGAATTTGCAATGTATTACCATATGCAGCTGTAACGATTGGAGAAAAAGGAGAAGAACCAACAGACTTTGAATCTTTAAAAAATGCTGGAGCAATTGGGTTTTCAGATGATGGTATGCCAGTAGTAAGTGCAAAAATGATGAGAGATGCAATGATTAAAGCTGAAAAATTAAATTCATTTGTTGCGTCACACTGTGAAGACAAAGAACTTGGAAAAGGTGCAATAAATGCAGGAAAAATTTCAGAAGAGCTAAATGTACAAGGCGTTTATCCAGAGGCTGAAACTCTAATGGCCGCAAGAGAAGTTGAAATTGCAGAAATAAATAATATACATGCACATATATGTCATATAAGTACAAAAGAAACAGCAAGACTAATTAGAGATGCTAAAAAAAGAGGAGTAAATGTAACTTGCGAAACTTGCCCACATTATTATAGTCTTACAGTAGATGAGGTTCTAGTAAATGGAGTAAATGCTAAAATGAATCCTCCACTTAGAGAAAAAGAAGATATGGAAGAAATAATTAGAGCAATACAAGATGGAACAATAGATTGTATAATAACAGACCATGCTCCACATGCAAAACAAGAAAAAGAGCAAGGATTAGAAAAGGCACCAAATGGAATAGTAGGATTCGAAACAGCTTTAGCTGTAACTATAACAAATCTAATAGATAAAGGCTATATATCATATTTAGATATGGTAAAACTAACAAGTTATAATCCAGCTAAAATATTAGGAATAGATAAAGGAGTAATAGAAGAAGGTAAAATAGCAGATATTACAATATTTGATCCTAATAAAGAATACATATATACAGAAGATATGATAGTATCAAAATCAAAGAACACACCATATATAGGTAAAAAACTAAAAGGACAAGTAAAATATACAATAGTAAATGGCGAAATTGTATATAATGATTAAAATTGTAGGGGCGATTTTAATCGCCCGCAAATAAAATGCAATGTAAAAGATGTAGGGGCGACTAGTAGTCGCCCGCGCTTCGAAGGCATTACTATAAATAATAAAATTAAAAGGAGAGATAAAATTATGAACAATGCAATGGACAAATTAATTAATAAAATTAAGGAGACAAATAACCCAACAGTAATGGGATTAGACCCAAGATATGATATGATACCAGAATGTATAAGAGCAAAATATGAAAAAAATGTAGAAGGTGCATGCAAGGCAATATTAGAATTTAATAAAGGATTAATAGACAGCGTATGCGACATAGTACCTGCTGTAAAGCCTCAAATTGCATTTTACGAGATGTTTGGAGTAGAAGGAATAAAAGTGTTTAACGAAACATGTAAATACGCTAAAGAAAAAGGGATGTGCGTAATTGCAGACGTAAAAAGAGGAGACATAGGTTCAACAGCTGCAGGATATTCAAATGCATATTTAGGAAGAACACCACTATGTGATGAAAAAGTATCAATGTTTGATGTAGATTTTGTAACAGTAAATCCATACTTAGGAATTGATGGAGTAAAACCATTTATAGATGATTGCAAAGAATATGGAAAAGGAATATTCATCTTAGTAAAAACATCAAACAAATCATCTGGAGAATTACAAGATTTAAAATTAGAAGATGGAACAACAATATATGAAAAAGTAGGAGAATTAGTAAGTTCTTGGGGAGAAGAATTAGTTGGAGAATATGGATATAGCAGTGTCGGAGCTGTAGTTGGAGCTACATATCCTATCCAAATAAAAGAATTAAGAGAAATAATGCCTAAAACATATTTCTTAATACCAGGATATGGAGCACAAGGTGGAAAAGCAGAAGACATAGCTTTAGGATTTAAAGACGGACTTGGAGGAATAGTTAACGCATCAAGAAGTTTAATGGCTGCTTACAAATCAGATAGATGGAAAGAGGAATATTCTGAAGAAGAATATGGAAAAGCAACAAGAGCAGAAGCAATAAGAATGAGAGACGAATTAAATAGTGCTATGTAATGTCCCAAAGGGGACGTTTCCAAACGGGACACATTTAAAGTAAAAGGAGGACAGTCTATAATGGAGCCATTAGTTGTAAAAAACAATGAGGTAGAGTTAAGAAAACTCGGAGAAGGAAGCATTTGCAAGATATTATTTGATAGCGTAAATGGTGCAAAAAATTTTAGTATAGGTACAGTAATAATTGAGCCTAAACAAAGAACTGGAGAACACACAAGAGATGTGGAAGAATTAATTTTTGCATTAAAAGGAGAAACATATGTTGTGACAGAAAATGAAGAGTATAAACTAGAAGAAGGAGATTGTATTCTAATTCCGCAAGGAATAAGCCATTATCATGAAAATAAAACAGATAAAACTATAGAGCAATTATATTTGTTTGCTCCACAAGGGCCAGAAAAGCCTTTAAGAGATTTGGAAATAATAAAATAGATGGAGGAAACGTTATGATTAAACATGTGGTTTTATATAAATTTAAGCCTCAAATATCAGAAGAGGAAATTAATGAAATTATAAGTAATTTTAACAGATGCAAGGAAGCTTTGGAAAATAGATTGATTGAAATTGAATTTGGAAAGAACTGTAGCTTAAAAAAAGAGTTTGATAATGGGTTTGAGTATGGGTTATTTATGACATTTAAGGATGAAACTGCTATAAAGGACTATAATCAATTAGAGTTCCATAAAAATGCTCAAGAAATTATGAAGCCTCATCAAGAAAAATTACTTGTATTTGATATTAAATATTAATAGGAGGAATAAAAATGCCAGTACAATTGCAATCTAAATTAATAAAAAAAGAACAATTAAAACCAGACATATTTAAATTTTCTTTGTCTGCTAAAGAAATTACTGATATAGTAAAACCTGGACAATTTATAGAAATAAGAGTAACAGATGGATTAGACCCATTCTTAAGAAGACCAATTAGTATATATAATATAGATAAAGAAAATGGAATTTTAGAAATAATATTTAGAGTTCAAGGAAAAGGAACAGAAATTTTATCAAGAAAAAAAGAAGAAGATTTAGTTGATATTATAGGTCCATTAGGATATGGTACATTTAAATTTGAAGGATATAAAAACATAGCAGTTCTTGGAGGAGGAATAGGAGTATTTCCTTTATATGAACTTGCAAAAAATGCTTCAAAAAGTGCGACTGTAAATACATATTTAGGGTTTAGAAATAAAGAAGCGGTAGTAGTAGAAGAAGAATTTGAAAAAATATCAAACAAATTAGTAATTACAACAGATGATGGAAGTTATAAAATACATGGATTTGCAATAAATGAACTAAAAAAAGATATAGAAGATGGAAAGATAGATGCAATATTTGCATGTGGTCCATTACCACTATTAAAAGCAGCACAAAGCTTAGCAAAAGAAAAAAATATTCCATGCCAAATATCATTAGAAGAAAAAATGGGATGTGGACTTGGAGTATGTTTAGGATGTGCAGTAGAAGTAGTAACAGGTGGGTACGAGCATGTGTGCAAACAAGGCCCAGTATTTGACAGCAATAAAGTAGTAATATAATGATGTAGGGGTCGCCGCCCACGGCGACCCGAGAAAATTTAGAAAAATGATTGCAAAAGATGTAGGGGCGACTAGTAGTCGCCCGCTCTTCGAAGGCATTACTATAAATAATAAAATATAAAGATAAAACAAATGAAACAAAAGGGGTCTGTCCCCTTTCGTTTCAAATTTTAAATGAGGTGTAAAGTTATGAATACAGAAGTTAATTTTGCAGGGATTAAAATGAAAAATCCTGTAACAGTAGCATCAGGTACTTTTGGATATGGAAGAGAATATAGCCAGTTTTTTGATTTAAGCGAGCTTGGTGGAATTATTACAAAAGGTACTTCCTTAAAGCCAAGACCTGGAAATAAACCATCTAGAATATACGAAACTCCAAGTGGAATGCTAAATAGTATAGGCCTTCAAAATCCAGGAGTAGAGTACTTTTTAGAATATGATTTACCATGGCTAAAAAAACAAAATACAGCAATTATTGTTAATGCATGTGGAAGCACAATAGAAGACTATGTTGAGCTTTGTAAAATATTAAATAAAGCAGATATAGATGGAGTAGAACTTAATTTATCTTGCCCAAATGTTAAAGCTGGATGTTTAGCCTTTGGAACTACATATGAAGGCGTGAAAGAAGTTACAAGCCAAGTAAGAAAAGTTTTAGATAAACCGTTAATTATAAAACTTACTCCTAATGTAACGGACATAACACTTCCGGCTAAAGGCGCTGAAGATGCAGGAGCAGATGCTGTATCACTAATTAATACATTACTTGGAATGAGTATTAATATAAATACAAGAAAACCACATTTAGCTAATAATACTGGAGGATTATCAGGACCTGCTGTAAAACCTGTTGCAGTAAGAATGGTATATCAAGTAGCACAAGCTGTAAATATTCCTATTCTTGGTATGGGAGGAATTGTAAATGGAGATGATGCTATAGAATTTATGCTTGCAGGTGCATCAGCTGTATCAATAGGAGCAGGAAACTTTATTGATCCATATACAAGTGTAAATACTGTAAAAGGTATTGAAGAATACATGAAAAAGCATAATATAGAAAAAATAGAAGATATTATAGGAAAAGTGCAAATGAATTAAAAAAACACTTGCAAAATTTGCTAAAAAATGATAATATATTTATATATTAATAGTAAATAATAGATTTAAAAAAAACCCCATTTTTATGGCGTAGATTTTTAAATCTATTTTTGTTTTGAAACAAGAGAGGAAGAAAAAGATGAAGCAAGGTTTTGATAATGAAATGTATTTAAAAATACAAAGTGAAAAAATAGAAGAAAGAATTAATATGTTTGATAAATTATATTTAGAGTTTGGTGGGAAAATTTTTGATGATTATCATGCAAGTAGAGTTTTACCAGGATTTATGCCAGATGCAAAAATAAAGTTATTAGAAAAATTGAAAGATATTTCAGAAGTTATTTTTTGTATTAGTGCTGATGATATTGAAAAAAGTAAAATAAGAGCAGATTATGGTATAAGCTATGAACTAGAATTGATTAGATTAATTGAGAATTTACAAAATCTAGGTATTTCAATAAACAGTGTAGTTATAACATTATATAATGGACAATCTAGTGTTGAACATTTGAAAAAAATACTAAAAGAAAGAAATGTAAAAACATATATACACAATCCTACAATTGGATATCCAAACGATATAGAAGTTATTGTAAGTGATGAAGGTTATGGAAAAAATGCATATGTAGAAACAACAAAGAAATTAGTAGTAGTTACTGCACCAGGACCTAACAGTGGGAAATTAGGTACTTGTTTATCACAATTATATCATGAACACAAAAAAGGGGTTAAAGCTGGTTATGCAAAATTTGAAACATTTCCAGTATGGAATTTAGGTTTAATGCATCCTGTAAATGTAGCATACGAAGCAGCTACAGCAGATTTAGCAGATGTTAATATGATAGATACATTCCATTTGGAAGCATATGGAGAAACAGTTGTAAGTTATAATAGAGATTTATCAACATTTCCAATTTTAAAGAACATATTAACAAAAATAACAGGAAAAGAAATATATAAATCACCTACAGACATGGGTGTGAATATGATTAAACAATGTATTTTTGATGATGAAGCAGTAAGAAAAGCTGCGGAAATGGAAATTATAAGAAGATACTATAATGCTTTGTGCGATTATAAAAAAGAACTATGTTCAGCAGATACAGTAGAAAGAATAGAAATGATGATGCAAAAATTAGATTTAAATATAAAAACTAGAGAAATAGTATCTGTGGCATTAGAAAAAGAAGTAGCAGAAAATAAAAATGTAGTTGCAATACAATTACCAAATGGAAAAATTGTTACAGGAAAAGAATCTGAACTTTTAAGTGCATCTAGTGCTGCAATTATAAATGCATTAAAAGAAGGCGCAAAAATTCCAGATGATGTTTACTTATTATCACCTTCAATATTAGAGGCAATTTTTAAAACAAAGCAAAAGACATCATATAGAACATCATATTGTTTAAATGTACAAGAGGTCTTAATAGCACTTAGTATATGTGCATCAACAGATTCAGTAATAGAAAAAGTTATTAGAAATATAGGAGAATTAAGAGGGTGCGAAGCACATTCTACATATATGATAGAACAAAGTGAATTAAATGTAATAAAAAATCTAGGAATAAATTTAACATGTGAACCAAAAATGTAAGTGAAACGAAAGGGGACGGACCCCTTTCGTTTCACTTTTTACAAATTTAGATTAAAAACAGGTATAGTATAAATAAAAATATAAGTATAAATTACTGCAAATAAACCTTGTAGCAATTTTCCTATTATATAAGGTTTAATAGAAATTTTTGCTTTAGATGTAATACTTAAAATTTGAAGCATTATAGATATTCCTCCAAATCCAAGCAAAAATGCACAGATTATAATATTTGTTGAAATAGATTTATTAGCAATATTTGCTATACTGCATACGCCATTTGTAAGCTCCAATAATCCAGTAAATATTCCATCAGCAAAGCTTACTGGTATATTAAAAACATTAAGTATAGGGTATATCAAATGAGCAAGACCATCTAAAATGCCACTATTTTCTAGGATTGATATTATTACAGAAAACAAAACAATAAATCCACCAATTAAAAATATAGTATTAATAGCACTCATTATAGAATTTGCTAAAACTTCGCCAAGATTTGATATGGAAACAGTTGTATGAGACGAAAGGGGACTGCCTGATTTTGTTTCATATCTTTTTGAGGATTTCCAAAATCTAAAAATAAAACCCACAGTAAGACATGCTAAAATATGTGTTATAAAAAGTAAAAAACCTGTATTTGTATCTTTAAATAATCCAATTCCGACAGTTCCAATAATAAAAAGTGGACCAGAATTATTTGTAAATGCAAGTAATCTTTCTGCTTCTACATTTGTACAAATTCCTTGTTCTTTAAAATTTGAAACTATTTTTGCACCCATGGGATAACCACTAATAATTCCCATTATAAAGGGAAATGCACCCTCACCAGGAACGTTAAAAAGTGGTTTCATAAGTCTATTTAAAAATTTGCCTAAAATTGAGATTATATTTGTATATCCAAGAAGTTCTGTTGCTATAAAAAATGGAAGCAAAGAAGGAACAACTAAATTTGCCCATAAAGCAAGTCCTGTCTTTGCAGAAGAAAGATTGGCATTTGAAAATATTAATAAAAAAATTGTAAACAAGCATATACAAATAGGTACAAATGATTTCTTTACATTGAATATTAGTATTTTGAATTTATACATGGACACACCTCTTTTAATTTATATTTAGATTTAAGAAAATATATGTTAAAATTTATACAAATTGTAATTTGGCGGTGTGATGTGGGATGTGTGAGGTGTGCTTTTAGGGAGGAGCTTCGTAGGCTTTACTTTAATTTCACACTTCCCACCTCGTACTTCACACTTCCATACAAATTACAATTTACGTTAAGATTTTTAACAAAAACATTAATAGTGGACAAAAAGTAAAAATAATGTTATATTATGTAGGGATTAATCTTTAAAATAAGGAGATTAGAAATGAAAAATAAATATGAGAAAGCAATAGAAATACTAGAGAAATATAAACAACAACATGTTATAAAATTTATAGATAATTCAGATGTGAAAACTAAAAATGAATTAATAGAACAAGTATTAAGAATAGATTTTAAAGAATTAGAAGAGTTATATCAAAAAACATTCGAAGATTTATATGTAGATTTGGAAGAAATGAATCCAATTAAAGGAGTAAATCCAGATAATTTAACAAAAGAAGAATTACAAGATTTTGAAAACGTAGGAACCAAGATTATAAAAGGTAATAAATTTGCAGTATGCACAATGGCAGGAGGACAAGGAACAAGGCTTCGGGCATCCTGGACCAAAAGGTACATATAAAATAAACTTTAATAATGGTGAAAAGTATTTATTTGAAATTATTGTTGATACTTTAAAAAAAGCGAATAATAAATATAATGTAAATATTCCATGGTATATAATGACTAGCAATGAAAACAATGATGATACAATAAAATTTTTAGAAGATAACAATTATTTTGGATATTTAAAAGAATATGTATATATTTTTAAACAGGGAGAATTACCATTATTAAATGAGCAAGGAAAAGTACTTATAGGAAAAAGCGGACTTATAAAAGAAGCGTCAAACGGTAATGGTGGAATATTTAATTCTATGCTTAGAGAAGGTGCAATAAAAGATATGGATAAAAGAGGTATAGAATGGATATTTATAGGTTCTGTTGATAATGTTTTGTTAAAAAATGTAGATGTTTTGTTATTAGGAATAACTGCATTAAAAGGTACTAAAATAGGAACTAGAACTGTACTAAAACGAAACCCAGAAGAAAAAGTTGGAGTTTTATGCAAACAAAATAATAAAGTAAAAGTAATAGAATATACAGAACTTCCAAAAGATATAGCTGGAATTACAAATGATAATGGTGAGTTGGTTTTTGGAGAATCACATATAATGTGTAATTTGTTTAATATAAATGCAATAAAGGACTTAAGTACAAATCAATTAGAATACCATATAGCATTTAAAAAGTCAGATTATATAGATCAAAATGGAAAATTGATTAATCCAGACAAACCGAATGTGTATAAATTTGAACAATTTATATTTGATAGTTTTAAATCATTTGATGACATTGCAATACTTAGAGGAAAAAGGGAAGAAGACTTTGCACCTGTAAAAAATGCAGAAGGAGAAGACAGCCCTGCAACAGCTAAAAAACTATATGAAAACTATTGGAAAAATAGGGGAAATATGATATAGTAATAACAATATGTAGGGGCAGGCCAAAGTGCCTGCCCAATAATAAAATGTAGGGGGGCGCTGCCCACAGCGCCCCGTGAATAGTGAAAAGTGAATAATGAATAGTGAAGAGTACAAAATGCTTCGCATTTTGAAGGAGGAAAGAACGTATATGAGTAGAAATAGAACTAGAGGTAGAAGATACGAAAATGAGCCAAAACTGAATTTAAAAAAAGTTGCAGGCGTAATTGTAGCTTTAGCAGTTATAATTATGATTATAACTTCAATTATTAATATAGTAAAAAATAGTAATAAAAAGGTAGAAGTAAAAATTTACTCATACTACACGGCTTACCAAAATGGAAAGTTCGGAGTAATAAATAATGATGGAGAAATTGTAATAGAACCATCATATGATGAAATAATAGCAATACCTAATAATTCTAAGCCTATATTTATATGTACATATGATGTTGATGATGAAAATGGCACATATAAAACAAAAGCAATTAATAATAAAAATGAAGAAATTTTAACAGAATATGAAAAAATAGAAGCAATAGATAATTATGATTCAAAACAAAATATTTGGTATGAAGATAATGTATTAAGAGTAAGTAAAAACGGAAAATATGGATTGATAGATTTAGAAGGTAAAGAAGTGCTAACTTGCGATTATGACGAAATAACAGCCTTAAAAAGCATAGAAAATAATATAATAGTAAAAAAAGCTGGAAATGTAGGGCTAGTAAACGAAAAAGGACAAACGATAATACCTGTACAATATAAAAATATACTTACATTAAAAGAAGGTTACAAGAATGAATATATAATTGTGAATGAAAATAACCAATACGGATTAATTAGAACAAGTGGAGAAATTTTAATAGAACCCAAATATGAAGGTGTAAAATATTTAAATAGCTCAACTATGTTCGCAGTGAAAGAAAAGGGAGTTTGGAAACTATTAAATACAGAAAATGCAAGTTTTGTTATAGAGGGTGGATATGAAGATATAAAAGAAGCAAAAAATGATAGTATAGTAATAGTAAAAGACGGAAAATACGGTGTAATAAATACTAACAAAAAAGAAAAGATTGCACCACAATATGAAGAATTAAAATATGCATTTTCAATTTATTATATAGCAAAAAAAGATGATAAATATGGAATTATAAATTTAGAAAACCAAGAAATTATACCATTTGAATATATAAGTATGGTGTATGTGGAAGAAGCAGGATTTATACAAGCTGACAAAACAGAAACAGAAACTGTTATATTTGATAATAACCTAGGACAAAAAATAAGTGGAATAATTTCAGAAATAAACATAGAAAAAGGTTATATAAAAGTATATGTAAATAATGAATATAAATATTACAATTTTAAATTTGAGGAAAAAAATGTAACTGATTTATTAGCAGAAAAAACATTATTTTTAAGCAAAAAAGATGGGAAATATGGATATGTAAATAAATCAGGTGAGGTTGTAATTGATTATAATTACGAAGATGCAACAGAGCAAAATAGCTGTGGCTTTTCAGCTGTAAAAAAAGATGGAGTATGGGGAAGTATAAATAAAGTTGGTGCCATTGCAAAAGAACCATCAGTTAACTTAGATAACAGTATTTATATAGACTTTATAGGAGAATGGTATTTAAGTGATAATGGATTATATTATCAAAAATAGTAAACAAAAGAGGAGATAATAATGGAGTTAAAAGTAAAATATCATTATACGTATTTTATAAAGCCATTTTTAATTGAACAAAGTAAATATAGTAAATATCTATTAAGCTTATTGAATAATAAAAATTGTAAGCTAAAGATATTTGAAAAAGAAAGAGACTTAAATTTATATTCATACTTTATTCAAAATGTAAGAGAATATTTTTTCCCAACGTTTACATTTGATAGAAATAAAATAAATAATTTAGATAAAATGCAAAATAATATAAAGGCTTCAGAATTATCTAAATTACATTGTAATATATTTGAATATAGATTAGATAAAAAAGTACAAGGAAAGATAAGTACACAAGATGGAATATTTTTTAATATAGACAAAATAGAAATAATTTGCTTAGATACAGGAATATGTTTTTTACTTATAAAAACATATATAGAGAATAGTGAAAAATTTTCAGATTTATTAAATTTTAATTATAAATTTAAAGATATAAATTCTGATTTTACTAAATTAAAGGATTACAACAATATAAAGATACAAACAGATGCGTTCGGAAATATGACAGAAATTTCTGACTTTATAGATAATATAATTGGATTTAATGATTCAAAAGAATTAGAAAATATAGACTTATATAATAAAAGGTTTTTTGTGTATACATATAGTTGTATAGAACAAGAAGACTGGAATGAAGAGGAAGATTTTAAAAATTTAGAAAATGATTTTCTAAAATTTAGTAATGTATTATCTAACAATAGTACATTAGATTTTGATGCTAAAGAATTAAAACAATCTATGTATGTAAATGAGCAATTTAGATATGCAAGATTTGGATTTACAAAACAAAGTGCTAGCCTTATGACATCTAGTATAGATATTAATAATTATACTAAAATATTGTTTGACTACGAGAATGAGTATTTATATACGTTAATAATAGGGTTATATCAGAGAATATATTTAAAAAAATTAGAAAATGATTTTAAGAGTAAAAACGATATAGAAAAAGTTAGAAAAAACTTTTATAAATTTACAAAAGAAATTGCTTTAAGTGAAATTACAAATTCACTAACAGGAACAATGTTCTATAATAAATGGAAAAAAATATTTGAACTTCGAGATATTTATGATGAAATAAAAAATAAGTATGATGTGTTGTATAAAGAATTAAATATAGATAAGAACATAAAAGTTAATAAATTTATATTAATAGCATTAGTAATATCTTTGTTGTTAAATGTTGTTAATTTTGTAGTGTTGATAAGGTTAAGATGATTTATAAAATGTAGGGGTCGCCGCCTACGGCGACCCGTAACATGGACATTTTGAATATTCTCGGGGCGCTGAAGGCAGCGCCCCCTACAAATAAAATAATTTATAAATAAATTGAAGAGAGGTAACAATGAAAATACTTTGTGGTACAGATATAATAGAAATAAGCAGAATAAAAGAATCCATAGAAAGATCAGGAGAAAAATTTACAAATATTCTTTTTACACCAAATGAAATACAATATTGCGAAAGTAAAAGAGGTGCAAAATATTATCATTATGCAGGAAGATTTGCTGCAAAGGAGGCAATTTTTAAAGCAGTATCACCACTACTTGATAATAAATTTGATATATCATGGCATAATGCAGAAGTTATTAATGATGAAAATGGAAATCCACAAATTAAATTTATAGATATAAAATTTAATAAGATTAAAAATATAGATATTTCAATATCACATTGCAAAGAATATGCTGTTGCAACAGTAGTGGTAATAGTAGAAGAATAGAGGTAAAAATGGAGTTTTTTGATTCGCATGCGCATTATAATGATGAAAGGTTTAAAGAAGATAGAGAGAATTTAATAAAAAAAAATTATGGAGAAGGAGTTACTAAAATAATAAATGCAGGATATAGTTTAGAATCTTCTAAAGAAGCTATAGAAATAGCAAAAGAGTATGAATTTATGTATGTAACTGTTGGTATTTCTCCTAATGACATAGATAATTTTAAAGAAGAATATTTAATAGAAATAAAAAACTTAGCTAAAAATAAAAAAGTTGTTGCAATTGGAGAAATTGGATTAGATTATTATTGGAACAAGGAAAACAAAGAATTACAAAAACAACTATTTATTTCTCAAATAGAAATAGCAAATGAACTTAAGCTTCCAATTGTAATTCATACAAGAGAAGCTATTTATGATACACTAGAAATACTAAAAAACAATAATTGTAATAAAAAAGGTGTATTTCATTGTTGTCCACTAAATGTAGATTTAGTAAGAGAAGGCATAAAATTGGGATTTTATATATCTTTTGCAGGGCCTGTAACATTTAAAAATTCTAGAAATACAGAAGAAATAATAAAAATGGTACCATTAGAAAAAATACTTATAGAAACAGATTCTCCATATCTTAGTCCAGAGCCTTTAAGAGGTAAAAGAAATGATTCAAGAAACGTAAAATATATAGCACAGAAAATAGCAGATGTAAAAGGAATAACCTTAGAAGAAGCAGCTAAAGCTACATATGATAATGCAAAAAGATTATTTGAGATAAAATAAAAAAAGGATTTTAGAAATTTACTCTAAAGTCCTTTTGTTTCGGGTCGATGTAGGCATCGACCCCTACATATAATTTAGAATTATATTGTAGGGGCGGACGACCCTGTCCGCCCGATAAAAATTTTATTTGTCAAAATCAACCTTAACATTTTTTCTAGCTTCTTCACTCTCTGCTTTAAATAATTCTTCTGGTTTAAAATTAAACATAGAAGCAATTATGTTAGAAGGAACAACTTCTAATTTTGTATTGTACATTGTAACACTGTCATTATAGAATTGTCTTGAGAATGATATTTTGTTTTCTGTGTTTTGTAATTCTTGTTGTAATTCAGAAAAGTTTTGATTTGCTTTTAAATCTGGATAATTTTCAGAAACTGCCATAATTGTTTTTAAAGCACCTGACAACTCATTGTCAAGATTAGCTTTTTCTGCAACAGTACCTGCATTAGCCCAAGAAGTTCTAAGTTCAGCAACTTTTGTTAAAACTTCGTCTTCGTGTTTCATGTAACCCTTAACTGTTTCTACTAAATTTGGAATTAAATCAAATCTTCTTTGTAATTGTACATCAATTTGACTCCAAGAATTTTTTACTTTTTGTCTTAATCTAACTAAATTATTGTACATTGAAATTATAGCAATAACAAGTATTATAATAATTCCTAATGCTATCCACATAATAATAACCTCCTATTTTATTTATTTTATAAATTGATTATATCATAGTAAAATTTTTATAGCAATAAAATTAAAATAAATTGTAATTTGTGTGAATAATTTATTTTAAAATCTGTAGGGGCGGAACCCCGTGTCCGCCCGAAAAAAAATTGCATAAAATTGCGGGCAGACAGAGGCGTCTGCCCCTACAATGTTTGCAATTAATCCTTTTTTACAAATTACAATTTATTGTTCTAAATAACCC
Source organism: Clostridia bacterium (assembly GCA_017397545.1). GTDB lineage: Bacteria > Bacillota > Clostridia > TANB77 > CAG-508 > CAG-452. Next base: position 25,141 of record JAFQIK010000014.1, on the reverse strand, counting down.
CAAAATTTGACAAATAAAAAATGCTTAGAAACTTATTTCCGTATGCATATTTTAGTACAAGCAGCATATAATATAATAAACAAAAATTTCCAAATTTGACAAATAAGTAAAAAAAGAGTATAATATAATAGATCGCTTTAAGGAGGGATTTATGATTAAACAAAAACTTACGTCAATATCTTATAAAAAGATTATTGCAATAAGTATAATATTTATTATAATCTTAGGGATATCGGTAGTTGCAGGAAATGCAAAATTAAATAGTGTAAAAATAAAATTCTCAAATAACCATGAAATTACAGTTGTAACTTCAAAAACAAAAGTATCTGAAATACTTGAAGAAAATCATATAATGTTATCATCAGATGAAATAGTAGTACCTAGCATGGAAGAGGATATAACAAATACAAATACTATAGTGATAACAAAAGCAGGAAACGAACCTACAAAGATAGCTAAAATTTCAGAAGAAGAACTAAACAATAACGTAGAACAAATTGCTGAGAGTTATTCAAATATTATAGAAGAGATAATAACAGTTAAAGAAGAAATACCATTTGAAACAATAACAAAAGATGTTTCTAATGGTGGAAGTACAACAAATAGAGTAATACAAGCAGGAAAAAATGGTATAAGAGAAGTAACTTATAAAGTAAAATATAAAAATGAAGTAGAAATAGAACGAATAGAACTATCTTCAAAAATTATAAAAGAACCAGTAAATAAAATAGTTCAAATTCAAACAAAAGTAACATCTAGAACAAGTTCTAGATTTTCAGGAGCTACAACAGCTTCATCTGGAAGATATAAAGTAACAGCATATTGTGCATGTGTAAGATGTTGTGGAAAAACAAATGGAATTACTGCATCTGGAACAAAAGCGACGGCAAATCGTACAATTGCTGCACCAGCTACATTTGCATTTGGAACAAAAGTAGTTATAAATGGTCAAACTTACACTGTAGAAGACAGAGGTGGAGCAATACAAGGTAATAGAATAGACGTTTATATGAATTCACATTCAGAAGCATTAGCTTGGGGCGTAAGATATTTAGATGTAGAAGTATTAAATTAAAAATAAGACAAAAAAATGGGAGAATAGATCTCCTATTTTTTATTATTAAAATGAATTATAATTTATATTTAGAAGTGTGAAGTGCGAGGTGGGAAGTGTGAAATTAGGGTAAAGCCTACGAAGAATAGTCTAAAATCACACCTCACACATCCAACCTCACACCGCCAAATTACAATTTGTACAATGAATAAAGGATTGTAAAAAAAATATATATATGATATAACTAAACTAATAATTAGAATAAGGAAGGTATTATGGGAGCAGAAGATAAAATAAAAAAAGAAAAAGGCACATCTTTTATGAAAAATGTTGCAATGCTTATGATTGCACAAATAGTAATAAAGATATTGGGATTTATATATAGATTAGTAATAATAAATGTAGAAGGTTTTGGAGATATAGGTAATGGATATTATGATGCAGGATACACAGTATATTCATTACTTCTTACAATATCATCAGTTGGTATACCTACAGTAATATCAAAATTAGTATCAGAAAGAGTGGCCATAGGTGACCATAAAGGGGCATATAGAATTTTTAAAACATCTTTAAAAATATTTACAATAATTGGAGCAGTTTTGTCGATAGCCTTATTTTTTGGCGCAGAATTAGTTGCTAGTAAGATTTTAAATGTACCAGATATAAAATATGTTTTAAGGGTACTTGCACCAGCTATAATGTTTGTTGCTTCATCTTCGGTACTAAGAGGGTATTTTGCAGGACTTGGTAGTATGAAAGCTACAAGTGTATCACAAACGTTAGAGCAATTTTTCAACTGTATTCTTACAATAACATTTGTATATGCATTAGTAGGAAAAGATCCAGCAATAATGGCTGCAGGAGGAAATGTTTCTACAACACTTGCTATATTTATTTCATTTACATATTTGTATATATTTTATAAAAGAAGAAAAAAAGGAATTTTGGCAGAATGTGAAGCTCAAACAGTGACTCAAGAAGATAAAACAACAGGCAAGCTTTTAAAAACAATATTTGCAATATCAATACCAATGACAATTGGCTCATTAATATCAGTTGTTAATAATATGATAGATACTGCTACAATTAGTAATTGTATACAAACAGCATTCTCAGGAGTTTTAACTACAAAAGAAGCTTTGGAAGCAAAGGCAATGGAATTATCCGGAATATTATCAAAAGTAGTAACAATAATACATTTACCACTTGCAATAACAGGTTCATTCTGTACAGCATTAGTTCCATCTATTTCTTCGGCAATATCTATTAAAGATTATAAAACTGTAAATAAGAGATTATCATTCTCATTTTTTGCATCAATATTAATTATAATGCCATGCGCAGCAGGATTAGCTGTACTTGCAAAACCAATTCTTCAGCTGATTTATCCAGCTGCATCAGATGGAGCATTAATATTAATATTAAGTACTCTTACAATGATATTTGTATCACTTAACTATGTTGTAAATGGTGGATTGTATGGATTTGGTAAAGTTCACATACCAGCTATTGCTTTAGCTATTGGAGGAGTAATTAAATTAGTATTTAATGTAATATTAATCAGTAATCCAAAAATAAATATATATGGAGCTGTAATTACATCAATAATAAGTCAAGGGTTAGCATTTGGAATTTGCTTATACTACTTAAATAAACAAATAAAACTAGAAATGTCTTTTAAACATCATGTATTAAAACCAATATTTGCATCAGTAATAATGGGATTAATAGTATACTTTGCATATAGAATATTAATAGGTTCAATGGGAAATGCAATATCAACTATTATATCTATATTAATTGGAATAATTTCATATGCTATATTAGTATTAGCTACAAAAATGCTTTCAAAAGAAGATATATATATGATACCATTTGGAACAAAGATTTACAGTGTTCTTACTAAAATGGGAATTTATAAGGAAGAAAATTAAATTGTAATCTGTATGGAAGTGTGAAGTGCGAGGTGGGAAGTGTGAAATTCTGATAATATCTACGAAGCCTAACCCTAAAAAGCACACCTCGCACATCCTACATCACACCTCTAAATTACAATTTATCAAGGAGAAATTTATGAAATTAATTTCGTGGAATGTAAATGGCTTAAGAGCTATGTATAAAAAAGGTTTTATGGAAGTGTTTAATAATCTAAACGCAGATATATTTTGCATCCAAGAGACTAAAATGCAAGAAAAACAAATTGAATTAAATTTAGATGAATATTATGAATATTACAATTATGCTGAAAAAAAAGGATATTCAGGAACAGCTATATTTACAAAGAAAAAACCTCTAAATGTTAGCTATGGAATAGGAATAGAAGAACACGATAAAGAAGGAAGAGTTATTACATTAGAATTTGAGAGTTTTTATATGGTAAATTGCTATACACCAAATTCAGGACGTGAACTTGCGAGATTAGATTATAGAATGGTATGGGAAGAAGCATTTAGAAAATATTTAAAAGAATTAGATAGTAAAAAACCAATTATAATTTGTGGAGATTTAAATGTAGCACACACAGAAATTGATTTAAAAAATCCAAAGTCAAATAGAAAAAATGCAGGTTTTACAGATGAAGAAAGAGGGAAAATAGATAAACTTCTAAAGTCTGGATTTACAGATACATTTAGAAAACTATACCCACAAAAAGAAGGCGCATATACTTGGTGGTCATATATGTTTAGTGCAAGAGCAAATAACGCAGGATGGCGTATTGATTATTTTTTAGTATCAGATAGGATAAGTGATAATATAAAAGAGGCAACTATATATTCAGACATAATGGGAAGCGACCATTGTCCAGTAGGACTAGAAATAAACTGGTGATTCTAGGGACAGTCCCTCTTTTGTTTTAGGACAAAAGGGGACTGTCCTGAATCACAATAAAATTATATTGTAAATAGAATAAAAAATGAGGATAGTAAAATCCTCATTTTTTTAACTAAAAATTGTACCTAATGCACCAAATACTCCAAAAGACGCTAACCCCATTATAATACCAGCTAGAATTACACCTGCAATAATTGCTACTACACTTTTCTTAAAATCCATATTTAAGAAACTTGCAGCTAGTGTACCTGTCCAAGCACCTGTACCAGGAAGAGGTATACCTACAAAAAGAAATAGTGCAAAATATAATCCACGTCCTGCTTTTTCTTGTAATTTTTTTCCGCCTTTTTCCCCTTTTTCCAAACAAAATGTAAAGAATTTTCCAATAAATTTTTTATCTGCTCCCCAGATTAAAACTTTTCTTGCAAAAAAGAAAATAATTGGAACAGGAAGCATATTTCCTATAATACAAACTGCATATAGAGGAATAATAGGTAGTGCGCTACCTAGAAGTGGACTTAATCCAAGTGGTACAGCTCCTCTAAGCTCAATAAGAGGTACCATAGATACAAAAAAAACTAATAAATATTTAAGAATTATATTACTAATCATAAATAAAACTCCCTTAATAAAAATCTTTATTATTTTATAATATAAATATTAAAAAGTCCATATAAAAAGAAAGTATTTTAAAAATACTCTCTTTAAAAATTTATTGATTACTAACATTTTCAATTCGTACAGAATTGTTACTAGGAACTTCTTTTTGAGAAGTAAACGAATTTGCAAGATATCCTGCAAAAAATCCTACTAAAAATACTATTATAATTAAAAGAGTAAATTTAATACTTTCTTGTTTTTCATATATTTCCTTATCATAAACTTTCATTTACATCACTCCTTTTAATTAATGTAAATATATTATATATCATAAAATTAAATGTTTCAAGAAAAAAATTATAAATTATAATTTGTAGGAATGAATTCATTTTTAATTGTAGGGGCCGATGCCCACATCGGCCCGCATTTATTTGTTTATTTTTCGGGTCGATGTGGGCATCGACCCCTACAACGTTTGCAATTAATTTAATCATACAAATTACAATTTATCTAATGTATTTACAAATTCACCAAAAAGTTATATATTATTTGTAGAAAAAAAGGAGAATTATATGAAAAAACTAAGCTTATTATTTTATTATATTTTATTTATAATATACGAAGAAATAGTGTTATCTTGTTTATTATTTAAAACATTTCCAATTAGTATTTGGCTAATAGCACTATTTTCTATACCAATAGCAATAATATTAAATATTATATCTAGTGTATTTAAACCAAAAGTAAACAAAATTATAACATATGCAATAACAATATTTATTGTAATACTTTTTGGGGCACAAATTGTATATTACAGTATGTATGAATCAATACTTTCATTTTATTCAATATTAAATGGTGGTCAAGTTACAGAATTTATGGATGTAATATTTGATATGATTTTAAGAAATTGGTATGGAATATTATTGTTTTTATTACCACTTGTTCTGTTAATAATATTACATAAAACTAAGGTTATTGATTTTGATAGAAAGAAATTAAAAGAAACAGTTATTAAAATAGGAATATTTGCATTGGTACAAATAGTAGCAATACTATGTGTAAATTTTATTAACACAAATGATATATATTCAAATAAAAATTTATATTATAATGTACATATACCAAAACTTACAACCAAAAATATGGGCTTTTTGACAGCAATGAGAATTGATTTGCAAAGATTTGCAATTGGTTTTGAAGAAAATTTAGCAATACAAGTTTCGAATGAACCCATACAAGAAATAAAAGAAGAAAAAGTAGAATATAACGTAACAGAAATTAATTTTGATGAATTAATTCAAAATGAAAAAAATGATTCTATAAAAAATATGCATGAGTATTTTGCAAGTGCTCAGCCAACTAAAAAGAATGAATATACTGGAATGTTTGAGGGAAAAAATTTAATAGTACTTGTAGGAGAATCATTTAGCAATATTGCGATAAGGGAAGATTTAACTCCAAATTTATATAAATTATACAAAGAAGGATTCCAATTTGATAATTTTTATACACCAGTATTTCCAGTAAGCACAGCAGATGGAGAATATATAACAGACACATCACTTATTCCAAAAGAGGGGGTTTGGAGCTTTAAAGAAATTGTTGGAAATTATATGCCATATTCATATGCAAATGTATTTGAAACCTTAGGATATTCTTCAAATGCATATCATAATCATACAGCTACATATTACGAAAGACACAAATACATTGATACAATGGGATATAATTCATATTTAGCTGTCGGAACTGGATTAGAAGATAGAATGAATACAAAATTATGGCCAAATAGTGATTATGAAATGATTGATGTAACAACAAATGATTATATAAATAATGATAAATTTTTAGCATATTATATGACTGTAAGTGGACATTTAAACTATACTAAAATAGGCAACTGTATGGTAGATAGAAACTGGGATTTAGTTAAAGACTTACCATATTCAGATAAAGCTAAAAGTTATATAGCAGCAAATATCGAACTTGACAAGGCTGTAGGAGAATTATTGAAAAATTTAGAAGAAGCAGGAAAACTAGAAGAAACAGTTATTGTAATTAGCGGAGATCATTACCCATATGGATTAACATTAGACGAAATAAACGAAATATCAACATATAAAAGAGATGATACATTTGAAAAATATCGTATGCCACTTTTAATTTGGAGTGGAAGCATGGAAAAACCAATAAAAGTTGATAAAATAGGTTCAAGTTTAGATATTCTTCCAACAGTATTAAATTTGTTTGGAGTAGAATATGACTCAAGGTTATTAATTGGAAATGATATCTTATCAGATACAGCTCCACTTGTTATATTTTCAGACAGAAGTTTTATAACAGACAAAGGAAGGTATAGTGCAATAACAGGAGAATTTACTGCAAACGAAGGCGCCGAAATAGAAGAAGGATATGTAGAAAAAATAAATAAAACCATTTATCAAAAATATCAAATGTCAAGATTGATATTGGAAAATGATTATTATAGAATTGTATTACAAAAATAAATTAAATGTAATATAAATTGCAATTTGTGTGAATAATTTATTTTAAAATCTGTAGGGGCGGAACCCCGTGTCCGCCCGAAAAAAATTGCATAAAATTGCGGGCAGACAGAGGCGTCTGCCCCTACAACGTTTGCAATTAATTCAATCACACAAATTACAATTTATATAACAAAAAGGAAGATTAATATGATATCAAAATATGCAGATTTAAAACAAAATAAAGATTTAAATAAAATAAAAGAAGCGGCAATGTCAATTAAGGAAGGAAATATAGTTTTGTTTCCAACAGAAACAGTTTATGGGATTGGTGCTAATGCTTTAGATGCAAATGCTGTAAATAAAATATTTGAGGCAAAAGGAAGGGCATCTGATAATCCTTTAATTGTGCATATTTCTAATATAGATATGCTATATAATTTAGTTAAAGAAGTGGGACAAGTTGAACAAAAATTAATAGATAATTTTTGGCCAGGACCTTTAACTATAATATTTGATAGAAAAGAATGTGTGCCAAATGTTGTTACAGCAGGTTTAAATACAGTTGGAATAAGAATGCCAAGCAATAGTGTTGCACAAAAGCTTATAGAGTTTGCAGGATTGCCAATTGCAGCACCAAGTGCAAATATATCAGGAAAACCAAGTGGAACAAAAATAGAAGATATAATAGATGAATTAGATGGAAAAGTAGATTATATATTAGATAGTGGTATGGTAGATATAGGAGTAGAATCTACAGTTGTAAGAGTTATAGATAATAAAGTACATATATTAAGACCAGGTAAAATAACTGTTGAGGACATACAAACTTTAGGAATAGAAGTAATAATTGAAAAACAAATAATGGAAGAATGTTTGCCACAAGAAAAAGTAATGTCACCAGGTATGAAATATAGACACTATGCACCAAATACAAAATGTTTATTAGTATATAGCGATAATCAAGATAAATTAGTAGATAGAATAAATCAAGAAATAGAACTAGAAAAAAATGTTTTAGTATTAGGCAGAACTAGGAATTTAGAAAAATATAATACAGATAATAAATTAGACATGGGAGAAACATCAGAAGAAATAAGCAAAAACATATTTACACTACTTAGAAAAGTAGACTCATATAATGTAGATTTAGTTATAATAGAAGGGGTAAAGAAGGAAGGACTAGGCCTTGCAATAATGAACAGATTAATTAGAGCATGCGAGCATAATTACATTGAAATATAATGAATTAAGATGAGGAATTGTAGGGGTCGCACTCCTGGGAGACCCGTTCTTCAAAGCCTTGCTAAAAAAATGTAAGGGCGGGGCTTGCTCCGCCTAGTTAAAAGGAGAAAGAACATGCAAAAATTTAATTATCATCAACATACCTATAGATGCAAACATGCAGATATGGATATGAAAGATGAAGACTATGTTAAAGAATATATAAAAATGGGATTTGAAAAGATAGCTTTTACAGATCATTGCCCGCAAAAAAATAAAATAGATAAAAGAACACATATGAGAATGGAGTATCAAGAAAAAGACGAATATTTAAAGAGTATAAAAGAGTTAAAAGAAAAATATAACGACAAAATACAAATAGAAACTGGATATGAAATTGAATACATACCTGGCGATGAAGAAAATTTAATGGAATTAAAAAAAGAAGCAAATGTAATTATATTAGGTCAACATTTTATATATGATGACAATGGAAACTTAAAAATTTTTGATAAGGGCCAGAATTTTACAGATAGAGAATTGATACGATATGCGGAATATCTTGATAAGGCAATGGAATTAAATATTCCAGATATTATTGCTCATCCGGATGTTTTTATGAACGTAAGAGAAAATTTTGGTGAGATTGATGCTAAAGTCTCAAATATGATTTGTAAATCTGCTGAGAAGTATAATATTCCTTTAGAAATAAATATGGCTAAGATATTTAATAGTGTTTTTTATGATGATAATAAGTTTAAAATTTTACCAATAGATGAACAGAGAGAAAAATTGTCAAAAGTAAGATATCCACGTAGAGAATTTTGGGAAATTGCTAAAAATTATAATATAAGAGTGCTATATGGAATAGATTCACATCATAAAGAACAAATTTTATTATTTAATGAATTAGTACAATTGGCAAATGAGATTTTAGGCGATGAAATTATATCTAAATTGAATTTTATAAAAGATATATAGAGGGCAGATTTAATATCTGCCTAATTTTTTGCCTAAAAAAGCAGATTTTCTTACGGAAGTGCTTGACAAAAGCAAAAAAATAGTGTAAAGTAATATAGCATTACGCGTTTTGAAAGCAAATAATGAAGAACAGGAATGGTAATATGGAAAAGAATGTTAAGATAAGTATACTTTGCAGCATATATGGAAAGTTATTAACTGAAAAACAATTAGCAATCTTAGAAGATTACTATGACAATGATTTATCTCTATCTGAAATAGCTGAAAATCAAAACATTACAAGACAAGCGGTTAGGGATATTATAAAGAAAGGGGAGACTAAACTTTTCGAATTAGAAGAAAAGCTTGAAATTATGAAAAGGATGTTTAAACAAGAAGAAAAAATAGCAATTATATTATCAGAACTTACAAAAATTCAAGAAAAATCTACAGACAAACAAATAGCACAAATTTTAACACACGTAAAAAAAGAATTAAACTGTTTGGTATAAAATAAAATTTATTGCAAACGATGTAGGGGTCGATGCCCACATCGACCCGCATTAAAACAACAAAAACACAAGAAAAACAAATGTTGAAAGGAGAGGTGAGAAATATGGCATTTGAAGGTCTATCTTCAAGACTACAAGCCATTACAAGAAAACTTGGTGGTAAAGCAAGAATAACAGAAAGCGATTTAAAAGAAGTTATGCGTGAAGTAAAGTTAGCTCTTCTAGAAGCGGATGTTAACTTTAAAATAGTAAAAGAATTTGTAAATACAGTACAAGAAAAAGCTTTAGGCCAAGATGTATTAAAATCACTTACTCCTGGACAACAAGTTATAAAAATAGTAAGGGATGAAATGACAGAATTATTGGGTGGAACTTTAAGTAAAATTAATTTTACTCCAAATCCACCAACAGTAATAATGTTAGTTGGACTTCAAGGTTCTCGGAAAAACTACAACAGCAGGAAAGTTAGCAAACCTTTTAAGAAAACAAGGAAAAAAACCATTACTTGTTGCATGTGATGTTTATAGACCAGCGGCTATAAAACAATTACAAGTAGTAGGTAATAGTTTAAATATACCAGTTTTTGCAAATGAAAATTCAAAGGATGTAGTTTTAATTGCAAAACAAGCAATGAGCCAGGCTATGTCAAAATTAAATGATGTAGTTATACTAGATACAGCAGGGAGATTACATATTGATGAAGAGTTAATGCAAGAACTTAAAAATGTTAAGTTAAATGTAAAACCACATGAAATACTTTTAGTAGTAGATTCTATGACAGGTCAAGATGCAGTAAATGTTGCAGATAGTTTTAATTCGAATCTTGGAATTGATGGAATTATACTTACAAAATTAGATGGTGATACACGTGGTGGTGCTGCACTTTCAGTTAAAAAAGTAACAGGAAGACCTATAAAATTTGCAGCAACTGGTGAAAAACTTAGTGATATAGAAGAATTTCATCCAGATAGAATGACATCAAGAATACTTGGAATGGGTGATATGCTTTCTATAATAGAAAAAGCAGAAGAAACATTTGATTTAGAAGAAGCAGAAAAACTAGAAAAGAAACTTAAAAAACAAGAATTCGATTTAGACGATTATTTAGCTCAATTAAGACAAATGAAAAAAATGGGGTCATTTTCATCTATACTAAAAATGATACCTGGAATGAATAAATTTGGAGATATAAAGGTTGATGATAAAGAATTTGTAAGAATTGAAGCAATAATATGTTCAATGACTAAAAAAGAAAAACAAAATACTAAGTTATTAAATGCAAGTAGAAGACAAAGAATTGCAAAAGGAAGTGGAACTACTGTGCAGGATATAAATAAATTTATAAATTCATACGAAATGACTAGAAAGCTTATGAAGAAAATGCAAAACAATAAAGGCGGGATGAAAAACATGATGAAAAATTTAGACATGAATTCGCTTAAAGGTATGAAATTCTAAAATAGTTTTTAATTTTTTAATTTATAAATATAAGAGGCTTGTATGAAAAACTTTTAGACTATTACTCTTAACTTTTTTAGTGAATAGTGAAGAGTGAATAATGAAGAGTGAATAGTACAAAATGCTTCGCATTTTGAAAAGGAGGAAAAATATTATGGTAAAAATAAGACTACAAAGAGCAGGTAAGAAAAAAGCACCTTTTTATCACATAGTTGTTGCTGATTCTAAATCACCAAGAGATGGAAAAATAATCGAACAAATAGGAACATACAATCCTATGGTTGAACCATCTGAATTAAAATTAGATAGAGAAAAAGTTGCACAATGGATAAAAAATGGAGCAAAACCAACAGATACAGTAAAACGCTTAATAGAAAAGGAGGCTTAAGACTATGAAAGAAGCATTAGAAGCAATAATTACTAGCTTAGTAAATGAGCCATCACAAGTTTCTATTAATCAAGTAGATGGAGAAAAATCAATTGTTTTTGAAGTTAAAGTTGCAGATAGCGACATGGGAAAAGTAATTGGTAGAGAAGGTAGAATTGCAAAAGCTATAAGAACAATAGTAAAAGCATTAGCTGCCAAAGAAGGAAAAAAAGTTACTGTAGAATTTATTGATTAAGGTATTTGAATATGGAAGAATATTTTGAAATAGGTCAAATTGTAAATACATCTGGATTAAAAGGTGAAATAAAAGTAAAACCATTTACAGATGATATTAAAAAATTTAATAATCTAAAAACAATATATGTATCAATAAAAAAAGATCTTAAAGAGTTTAAAATAGAACATGTAAGATTTAGTAAAAACATGGTATTCCTTAAACTAAAAGGTATTGATACTATAGAAGAAGCAGAAAATTACAAAAATCTTTATTTAAAAATTAAAAGAGATAAAGATGAAAAACTAGAAGAAGGTGTTTACTATGTTCTAGACCTTATTGGTTGCACAGTTTATACTGATGATAATCTAAAGCTAGGAAAAGTAGAGGATGTTTTTTCTACAGGTAGTAATGATGTATATGTTGTAAAAGATGAGCTTGGAAAACAAGTATTGTTACCAGCAATTAAAGATGTAATAAAAAGTGTTGATATTGAAAATAAAACAATTATAGTGCACTTAATGGAAGGATTAATCTAATGAAAATTGATATACTTACACTTTTTCCTGAAATGTTTTCTAGTTTAAATGAAAGCATTATAGGTAAAGCAAGAGAAAAGAATTTAATAGAAATTGATTTAATTAATATTAGAGACTTTTCTAAAGATAAGCATAAAAAAGTAGATGATACTCCATATGGTGGCGGAGCAGGAATGGTAATAAAACCAGATGTTGTATATGATGCATTTAAATCAATTAAAAGTGATAATGCAAAAACAATATATATGTCACCACAAGGTAAAGTACTTGAGTCAAATAAAGTAAAAGAATTATCTAAAGAAAATCATCTTATCATATTATGTGGTCATTATGAAGGAATAGACCAAAGAGTGTTAGACGAAATAGTAGATGAAGAAATATCAATTGGAGATTATGTTCTAACAGGTGGAGAATTACCAGCAATGGTACTTATTGATTCAGTATCTAGATACATAGAAGGGGTAATTAGCAGCGAATCTGTAGAAGAAGAATCTTTTTCAAATGGGTTATTAGAATATCCTCAATATACAAGACCAGAAATATTTTTAAATAAACAAGTACCACAAGTTCTAAAATCTCGGAAATCATAAAGAGATTGAGAAATGGAGAAAAGAAAAATCTATAGAAATAACAAAACAAAAACGCCCTGATTTATTAAATTAGGAAAAACTAAATAAAATATAAAATTAAAATCAAATCAAAAGCAAGCAAGACGAGGAAAACGAGCAAAATATTTTGAAACTGTATGCTATACGTTGAAAAATATTTTGAGAAGTTTGACAAAGTATTGCGCAGATTTTCATTTGATTTAGAAGGAGGAAAGAAAGTATGGACATCATCAAATCAATCGAACACGAACAAATGAAAAACAAAATCCCAGTACTTAATGTCGGAGATACAGTAAAAGTTCATGTTAGAGTAAAAGAAGGAAACAGAGAAAGAATACAAGTATTCGAAGGAATAATTATAAAAGTACAAGGTGGAGGAGTAAACCAAACATTTACAGTAAGAAAAACATCTTATGGTGTAGGTGTTGAAAAAACATTCTTAGTTCACTCACCAGCAGTAGAAAAAGTAGAAGTAACAAGAGTAGGTAAAGCAAGAAGAGCAAAATTATTCTACTTAAGAGATAGAGTTGGTAAATCTGCTAAGACTAAAGAAAAAATAGGAGCAAGAATTGAAACTAAAGAAGTTACAATTAAAGAAGAATTAGTAGAAGAAGCTGTAATAGAAGAAACTACAGTGGCTGAAACTGAAGAAGCACCAAAAGCTGAATAATAAAATAAATAATAAAAAGCTTTCCATAGATAAAAGGGAGAGCTTTTATTATTGTTTAGATTAAGATAAAAAATGTAGAGAAGTGTAGGGGCGATTTTAATCGCCCGTTCTTCGGAGCGCGGGCGAACAAGTTCGCCCCTACGTTTTCTCTACTATTTTATATTTCTGACTGAACAGTAACAATCTTTTTTATAAAAATGCAAAATAATGTTGAAATAATGTAAAACAAATGCTAAAATGAATGTGTTAAAATCCGACAAAAAAAGTGAAAAAAGTGAAGAGTAAATAGTTAATAGTACAAAACTCTTCGAGTTTTGAATAGGGGGATAAAAATGGAAAACATTAAAATTTTTGCCTGTAATTCGGCAGAAGAATTTACAAAAGAAATATGTGAGAATTTAGGATTACCAGTAGGGAAAAAAGATTCTTTTAAATTTGCAAATGATAATAGTTTCGTACAATTAAAAGAAACTGTAAGAGAACAAGATGTATATATAGTACAAACAACTCAACCACCAGTAAATGAAAGAATAATGGAATTATTAATTACAGTAGAAGCAGCAAAAAGAGCAGGAGCAAGAAGAATAACAGCTGTTCTTCCATATTTTATGTATTCAAGATCTGACAAAAAAGATCAATCGAGAGTACCTGTAACAGCAAAATTAATGGCAACATTATTAGAAGCAGCAGGGGTAGATCATGTACTTACATGCGACTTACATAACCCAGCTATTCAAGCATATTTTAATGTAATATGTGATAGAGTAACAGCAAAAAACTTATTAGAAAAATATTTTGAAGAAAAGCAATTAGATAATATGGTAGTAGTTGCAACAGATGCAGGAAGCTCAAAAAAAGCATATAAATATTCTAAATATTTTGAGTGTCCACTTGCATTGATAGATAAAAGAAGAGAGTCAAATAATGATAGTGCAGTAGCAACAAATATAATAGGAGATATAGAAGGAAAAACAGCATTAATATTTGATGATGAGGTAAGTACAGCAGGAACTTTAGTAGAAGCTGCTCATATTTTAAAAGAACATGGGGCAAAAGAAATATATGCAGGAGCAACACATGGAGTATTAGTAGGACCAGCTATAGAAAGAATAGAAAAATCTCCAATAAAAGAATTGGTAGTAACAAATACTATTCCAATTGAGCCAGAAAAAATGATAGATAAAATTAAAGTTGTATCAATTGCACCATTATTTGCAGAAGCAATAAAGAGGTTAAACGAAGCACAACCATTAGGTGATTTGTTTGAATATGATAAATAATATAAAATATTAAATTTTATATGTAGGGGCGGAATCAATTTCCGCCCTAAAATTTTGCATAATAGCAAGATATTCAAATATAATTAATATTATGATAAAAGTGTATAATTTAAAGATCGTGATGAAAATATTATTATTAATAATTGTAATTTTTCTTATTATTTTGATATTAAAAAATAAATTTAATACGACAAATACAGTTCAAACTTCAAATAATAATAGTTGTACATATAAAATTTTGGTTGATGTAGAAGACTCAAAATTGTTTTTATTTGAAAATAATGTTTTAGTAAAAATATATAAATGTTCAGGAGGAAAATGGTCAACTCCTTCGCCCATAGGAACATGGAGAATTACTTCAAAGGCAAAATGGGGAGAAGGATTTGGTGGAAGTTGGCTTCGGATTAAATGTTCCTTGGGGGCAATTTGGAATTCATGGAACATTGGATAGGCATTCTGTTGGATGGGCAAGCTCGCATGGTTGTATAAGAATGAATAATGAGGAAGTTGCAGAGCTTTATAAAATAATACCTATTGGAACTAAAGTAACAATTGTAGATGGTGTATATGGAGCATTTGGTAAAGGATTAAGAAATTTAAAGTCTGGAATGTATGGCTCAGATGTAATGCAAATTCAAAAGAAGTTAAAAGAATTAGGATTTTTTAAACGGAAATGTAAATGGAAAATTTGGCGCAGAAACAGAAAAAGCAGTGCAAAAATATTGTAAAGAAAATGGATTATATTCTACAAAAATAATAGATAAGGAATTACAAAAACATATGGGATTTATAGAAATTGATTAGATTATGTAGATTAATGATTACTTAAACGTAACTGATTGGTTCTCTATAAAATATAGTATGATATTATAAATATAAATTAGAAAAAACAACCTATATAATAAATTAATTACAAATGTTAAAGAGGTAGAGACTATGGGAAAAAGAAAAGTGAGTATACATTATTTTTTTGCACACAATAAAATAAGAAATTTTATATTTGAAGAATGTGAAAAAGTAAATGAACTTTTAATAAATGGACCAGATGAAATAAAAAAATATTTTTGTTTGCTTTGGAATGAACTAAAAAATGAACTAAATAATGGACAAGATTTAGAAATAATAGATAATGATAAACAAATTAAACCTGATGATTTTGGAGTTTCATATTCTATATTAAAAAATAATATAAAAGTATTTAATTTTATTATGCCAAAGCCAGTAACAGAGATCAATCAAGCTGAATGTATAAGTTTAGTTTTAACTCCTAAAATTCCTAGAGTATTTACTTTGGAGTTAGGAGAAAATTGTTACATAATTGGAGAGTGGAAAATTGACTTTGAAGAAAATGATTATGTAAGAATAAGTCATGGAAAAATACCAATCTTTAGTATGTCAGAATATTTACAAAAAGTAAATCAAATTTTAGCATTATAGATGCATAGATGGCAAAGGGAAAAAAGAATTTTAAATATTAATTAGTGTGAAAACCAAGAATACGTAACAAATAATTAAAAAAAGCGATATAATTTAACACAAATGTCATAAAAATATAATAAAAGAATGGAAGGAAGCCTAGAAGTAGTATCCCTAAGAACAAATAGAAAATGTATAAAATTGTAAGTACAAGCCATCTTGTACTTTATTTATTTATATATATAATTTATAGGTATAAGAATAATAAAGTTTAGAAGGAGCTTAAAATGAAAAAAGGGGTAGAAAAAAAAATAATAATAGCAATTATTGTAATATGCATTTTAAGCATATTAATATTTTTAATGGTTCAAAAAAATCATAATAGAGAAATTCAAATAAGTTATAACAATGAGATACAAAAAGAAGAAAAAATAATAGTAGTAAGAGGAGAAGAACAAAAAGAAAATAAGCACGATGAAAAAATAATAGTAGAATATGATGTAGCACAAGTAGAATTAAATAGCAATAATTGTGAGTATATAGTAAATGAAACAGAAGAAATAGAGATAGAAGAATATATAGGGAATGAAGACATAATAATGGTTCCAGCAGAAATAAATGGACAAAAAATAGATAAAATAGATAAAAATGCATTTGAAAATTGTGAAAATTTAGAGAGAATACAAATAGCAAGAGAACTAGTAGATGAAAGAATAGAAATAAAATATTTTGAGATAAATAAAGAAACAGAAAACGAAGAATATGTAGAATATGTAACAACAAAAGAATATAATGAGTCATATTTAGCATATATGGAGTTAACAGAAGAAGAAAAGGCTCAATTAGGAGTAATACCTTCTAAATTTTATGAACCAGTTGAAGAAGCCTATTCTGAAAGATTCCAATCACTATATTCAAATAAAGCAACAATTCCAGCAAAGTATGATTTAAGAGATTATATAAATATTAAAGTAGAGAATCAAAAAAGTTATGGAATATGTTATGCATTTGCAACTTTATCTGCAATAGAAACAAATTTATCACTAAGAAATGGTAAAGATCTTAATCTTTCTGAAATACATTTGGCTATTATGACAGAACAGTATTCTGGAGGAAGTTTTTTGACTAGTGAAAATACATATTATGGAATTGGACCAGTTTTAGAAGAAAGATATTCTATGAAAGATATATATATGGAAAAGGAAAATGTAGATATGTATTCTACAGAAAGTAAGCAAATAATTAATAAATTAATCTATGACTTATACAGCGAGAATGAGAGTGATAAAAAAGAAAATGAAATAAAAAAAATAGAAAAGGAGATGTTAGAGGCAGAACAAGTTGTTTATGTGGATGAAACAGTAAAGATTTCATCGATACTAAATTCTATGAAAACTTCAGAAAATGAAGAAGATAAAAAGAATGTAGAAAATATAAGAAAGCAAATAAAAACACATATTATGAATTATGGAGGGTTATATACAGTAATAAATGCAGATTTAAAAAAAGGAGAATATACAACTCTTAATTATCAAGGAAATGGAGCAACTAATCATGCTGTAACTATAATTGGATGGGATGACAATTTTTCAAAGGATAATTTTTCAGAAGAAAATAGACCTAATAATGATGGAGCATATTTAGTTTTAAATAGCTGGGGAGAAAGTTCTGGAGAAAAAGGATGTTTTTGGGCTTCATACGAAGATAAACATATAGAAAGTGCTTTAAGAGGCGTAATTTCAATTTATGAAGAAATAGAGGATGAAGAGTTTGATTATGTAATAGATAGTGAAGATTGTGCTAAAATTATTAATTATAAAGGAAATGATAAGATAGTTAATGTTCCAGATAAGATTAATGGATATGTTGTAACAGAGGTAGGAAATAATAGTTTCTTAAATAATAAAGATATAGAAGAGATAATATTACCATCAACAATAACCCAAATAGGATATTCAACTTTTTTTGGCTGTACAAGTTTAATGAAAATAACAATGCCAGAAGATATAGTAAGTATAGGAGATTCAGCTTTTTGGGGTTGTACAAGTTTAAACAAAATAACAATACCAAAAGGAATAACAAGAATAGGAGAACATATATTTAATGGCTGTACTTCTTTAACAAGTGTAGGAAGTTTAGAGAATGTAACAAGTATAGGAAATTCTGCATTTAATGGCTGTACTTCTTTAACAAGTGTAGGAAGTTTAGAGAATGTAACAAGTATAGGGATTTCAGCATTTAAGGATTGCAGTTCTTTAACAAATGTAGGAAGCTTAAATAGTTTACAAAATTTAGGTTCATCAGCTTTTTTTGGATGCATTGAATTAGAAGAAATAAATAGCATAGGAGATTTAAAAGAAATACCAAGTAATACGTTCAGTAATTGTAAAAAGTTGAAAAATATAATAGGATTGGAAAATACAACTAATATTGGAAGAGCAGCCTTTTCAAACTGTGCTAGTTTAGAAAAAATTTGTTTATCAAGTCTAAAGAACATAGAAGACAGTGCATTTATAGGTTGTACTAATTTAGAAACTGTAGAAAGTTTAGGAGAAGTTACTATACTTAAAAATAATTTATTTTCAGGATGTAAGAATCTTACAAATATAGTATATTTAGAAAAAATAGTTGAGATAAAAAATGATGCTTTTGGTTCATGTGCAAAATTAAATAAGATTGAGATAGGACCTAATATTGAAATAATAGAAGAGTATGCTTTTTTTAATTCTAAAAATATAACTATATATGGTCATAGTGATACAGAAGCACAATGGTATGCAAGAACGAATAGAATTCCATTCGTAGATTTAAATGTAAAATCAATCAAAGTTAAAACATTACCAAATAAAATTCAATATAATGTTGGAGACAATTTGAATATTGAAGGACTTGTTTTAAAAGGAATATATACAGATGGAACAACAGAAATTGATATTAATAATACGACAGATTTTAGCTATTCGCCTAAAAAATTAGAGCAGGGAAATGATAAATATCAAATAGTTGTAACGTATGGAGAATTAACGACAACATTTGAAGTACAAGTAGCAAAAAGAACAATAGACATGTCAGGAGTACAATTTAAAAATAAAGAAGTAACATATAATGGAGAATCTCAAAGTATAGAAATAGAAGGAGAATTGCCAGAAGGAGTAACAGTAAGTTATGTTGGAAATGGAGCAATAAATGCAGGACAATATACAGTAACAGCAAAATTTGAAGTAGACACAAATGTATATAACGTAATAGCAGATAAAACAGCAAAATTAACAATACTAAAAGCAGAGCCAAAAGTAACACCAAAATATGATACAGAAACACCAATATATGTAGGAGGAGAATTACCAGCAATAAGCTTAAGCGCAGGAGATACAGAAGGAACAATAGCTTGGGATGAATATACATTAGAGGTAGGAACAAAAGAATACAGTTGGACATATACACCAGAAGATGCAGTAAACTATAAAGGTACAACAGGAAAAGTAAGTTTTACAGTATTAGCAGTAGAATTAGAAGAAATAGAAATAAAAGAAAAACCAGAAAAATTAAGCTATTATGTAGGAGACGAATTAGATACAGAAGGATTAGTAATAACAGCAACATACAATAATGGAGACACAGAAGAAATAACAGAAGGATTTGAATGTAATCCAAAAACATTAAATGTAGTGGGAGAACAAGAAATAACAGTAACATACGAAGGAAAAACAGCGACATTTAAAGTACAAGTAGCAAAAAGAACAATAAACATGACAGGAGTAGAATTCAAAGATAAAGAAGTAATATACAACGGACAAGCACAAATAATAGAAATAGAAGGAGAATTGCCAGAAGGAGTAACAGTAAGTTATGTTGGAAATGGAGCAATAAATGCAGGACAATATACAGTAACAGCAAAATTTGAAGTAGACACGAATATATATAACGAAATAGCAGATAAAACAGCAAAATTAATAATAGCAAAAGCAGAACCTGAATACACCGTTCCACAAGGATTAAGAGCAGTATATGGAAAAGAGTTATCAGAAATAGAATTACCAGAAGGATATAGTTGGGAAGCAGAAGGAACAACAAAAGTAGGAAATGTAGGAAAAAATAAATTCACAGTAAAATATATACCAGAAGATACAGAAAACTACAAAGAAGTAATAGGAATAGAAGTAGAAATAGAAGTATCAAAAGCAGAACCAACAGTAAATCCAATATACAACAAAGAACAAAAAGTATATGTAGGAGGAAACTTACCAGAAATAAGCTTAAGTGAAGGAGACACAGAAGGAACAATAGCTTGGGATGAATATACATTAGAGGTAGGAACAAAAGAATATAGCTGGACATTTATACCAAAAGATACACTAAACTACAATACAAAAACAGGAAAAGTAGAGTTTACAGTAATAGAAAAATATACAAAAGAAGACATATTAAATGATAATAGCAAATATGAAATAGAGGAAGATGACCACATATTATATATAACTAATATAATTCCAGAAACAACGATAGAAAAATATAAAGAAGAACTAGCAGATGGATATGAAATAGAACTATATGATAAAGTCGGAAACAAAGTAACAAATGAAAAAGAAAATATAGAAACAAATATGAAAATGAAAGTATACAAGAATCAACAAAAAATATGCGAATATATATTAGTAGTAATAGGAGACTTAAATGGAGATGCAATCATGAACGATATAGATTTATTAATGCTAGCACGATATAAAGTGAAATTGTATAAAGGTTTAAGTGGAGCGCACTTAAAAGCAAGTGACATATATAATAATAAAATATATGCGGATGATCTAGATTTATTAAGAATGGCAAGAATATTAGTAGGATTAGATTCATTTTAACTTTCAACCGAACTGTAGTTAATGTTTAGTAGGTAAATAAATTTTGTAGAGTCTATGTAGGAGTCGCACCCCTGGGCGACCCGCAACAAAAAAATGAATATAAATTTTAATGCAAACGTTGTAGGGGCAGATTCCATATCTGCCCGGGCGGAAATGGATTCCACCCGTACATTTCCTCTATAAATTTTAATTTAGGTCTGAACAGTAACCAACTATAACCATAAATTTGAAAAAAATTTTACAAATTGTTGACAAGCCACATTTTAATGTGATATTATAATAAAGCACATATTTTGCAAATTGCAATATGTAGCTCTTATTATGAAAATAACAAGGTTCCTGGGTACCCACCCACAATCTTTTATTGTGATGGTGGGTAGGGTTCTTATAATATAAGGGTGGTTAAAATAAAAAATAATAGTAATATAAACTAAATATAATTTAAAAGTGTAGGGATGCAAGACTTTGAAGCATCCAAAGAGTAAAAATAAAATTACTTTTTCTACACTTTTTTGTATTGCTTAAAAAAATTAAATAAGGAGGAATTAGATATTAAGCTAGGTTGTAAAAATCAAAATTGATTTAGGGCAGTACAGTTTTGATGGATATAATACATTAATATTCTAAGAGGGAACTTATTTAATTTAGTACATAGAAATTTATTTCTATAAATATATCTGCTCAAAAAAACATTTATGAAGTGCGAAGTGCGAAGTGCGAAGTGCGAAAAAGCACACCTCCCACATCACACATCCCACATCAAAAAAGGGAGTTGATTTATTTGTTAAAAGACTTAAATTATGAAAAGACAACAAGAAAAACATTTGCGAAAATTGGAGATTTTATAGAAATCCCAAATTTAATTCAAGTTCAAAAAGATTCTTATGATTGGTTTGTTAAAGAAGGACTTGGAGAAGTATTAAAAGATATTTCACCAATTATTGATTATTCTGGTAATTTAGTTCTTGAGTTTTTCGATTATTATATGGAAGAAGAAACTAAATATTCTTTAGAAGAAGCTAAAGAAAGAGATGCAACTTACTCTACAAGATTACATGTAAAAGTAAGGCTTATTAATCGTGAAACTGGAGAAATTAAAGAACAAGAAATTTATTTAGGTGATTTCCCACTTATGACAGATAGTGGAACATTTGTAATAAACGGAGCAGAGAGAGTTGTAGTAAGCCAATTAGTACGTTCACCAGGATGTTATTATGAATCTGACTACGATAAAACAGGAAAAAAATTATATAAATCTACAGTTATGCCAATAAGAGGAGCATGGCTAGAATATGAAACAGATAGCAACGACATATTCTATGTAAGAATTGATAGAACAAGAAAACTACCTGTAACAGTTCTTTTAAGAGCAATTGGACTTGTTTCAGATGAACAAATTATAGATGTATTTGGAGAAGATGAAAAAATTCTTGCAACAATAGCAAAAGATACAGTAAAAACAAGTGAAGAAGCAATTGTTGAAATATACAAAAAATTAAGACCAGGAGAACTTCCAACAGTTGATGCTGCAAGAAATTTATTTAATAATTTATTCTTTGATCCAAGAAGATATGATTTGGCAAAAGTAGGAAGATATAAATTCAATAAAAAATTGAATTTAGCATCAAGAATTGCAGGACAAGTAGCATACAACGATATATTAAATAGTGAAACAGGAGAAATTTTAGTAGAAAAAGATACAGTTATATCTAAAGAAGTTGCTAAAGAAATTCAAGATTCTGGAATAAATATTGTTGATGTAAAAGTAAATGACAAAAAAGTTAGAGTAATAGGAAATGGAACAGTTGATATTAGAGCACACGTAGATGTAGACAAATTAGGAATAAAAATCAAAGAATTAGTAAATTACGAAGTTCTAAAAAATATATTAGAAAATACAGATAAAAAAGACTTAAAGAAAGTAATAGAAGAAAGAGAAGAAGAATTAGTACCAAAAAATATAGTAACAGAAGATATGATATCATCTGTAAACTATTTATTAAATTTACAATATGGTTTAGGAAAAATAGATGATATTGACCACTTAGGAAATAGACGTATTAGATGTGTTGGCGAATTATTACAAAACCAATTTAGAATTGGTCTTACAAGACTTGAAAGAGTTGTTCGTGAGAGAATGACAATACAAGACTTAGATGTTATAACACCACAAACATTAATAAATACAAAACCAATAACATCATCAATAAGAGAATTCTTTGGAAGTTCACAATTATCACAATTTATGGATCAAACAAACCCATTATCAGAATTAACACATAAAAGAAGAATTTCAGCATTAGGACCTGGAGGATTGTCTCGCGAAAGAGCTGGATTCGAAGTTCGTGACGTTCACTATACTCACTACGGAAGACTATGTCCAATAGAATCTCCAGAAGGACCAAACATTGGATTAATATCTGCACTTTCAACATTCGCAATAATAAACGAATATGGATTTGTAGAAACACCATATAGAAAGATTGATCCAAAAACACAAAAAGTAACAGATGAAGTTCAATATATGACAGCAGATGAAGAAGATGAACACATTATTGCACAAGCTTCAGAACCTATGACAGAAGATGGTAAATTCAAAAACAAATTAATTAGAGTAAGATACTTAGATGAAATTATAGAAGTTGAACCAGAAAAAGTAGACTATGTAGATATATCACCAAAACAATTAGTATCTGTAGGTGCTGCTATGATACCATTCTTAGAGCATGATGACGCTAACCGTGCATTAATGGGTGCAAACATGCAACGTCAAGCAGTTCCACTTATGATTACAGATTCTCCAATAGTTGGAACAGGTATAGAATATAGAGCCGCAAAAGACTCTGGAATTACAGTACTTGCTAAAAATGATGGTGTTGTTGAAAGAGTTACTGGAGACGAAATTATTATAAAAACTAAATCAGGTGAAAAAGATATATACAAACTACGTAAGTTCAAAAGAACAAATGGTGGTACATGTATAAACCAACATCCAATAGTTGTAAAAGGAGAAAAAGTTAAAGCAAATGATGTTATAGCAGATGGTCCTTCTACACAAAATGGAGAAATGGCACTTGGTAAAAACGTACTTATAGCATTCACAACTTGGGAAGGATATAACTACGAGGATGCTATATTACTTAGTGAAAGATTAGTAAAAGAGGATGTATACACATCTATACATATAGAAGAATATGATTGCGAATGTAGAGATACAAAACTTGGTGCAGAAGAAATAACAAGAGACATTCCAAACATAGGTGAAGAAAACTTAAAAGACTTAGACGAAAACGGAATTATAAGAATAGGTGCAGAAGTAAGACCTGGTGATATATTAGTAGGAAAAGTTACTCCAAAAGGAGAAACAGAATTATCAGCAGAAGAAAGATTACTACGTGCAATATTTGGAGAAAAAGCAAGAGAAGTAAGAGACACATCACTTAGAGTACCACATGGAGAAGCAGGAACAATAGTAGATGTAAAAGTATATACTAGAGAAAATTCTGATGAACTTGGACCTGGAGTAAATGAAGTAATTAGAGTATATATAGCTCAAAAAAGAAAAATATCAGTTGGAGATAAAATGGCTGGACGTCATGGTAACAAAGGTGTTATTTCAAGAATATTACCAGTTGAAGATATGCCATTCATGCCAGATGGAACACCAGTTGATGTTGTTCTTAACCCACTTGGTGTACCTTCACGTATGAACCTTGGTCAAGTTTTAGAGGTTCACTTAGGTGCAGCAGCAAGATTACTTGGATTAAAAGTTGCAACACCTGTATTTGATGGTGCAACAGAAGAAGATATAGTAGAATTATTAAAAGAATCTGGACTATCAGAAGATGGTAAAACAATACTTTATGATGGTAGAACAGGTGAACCATTTGATAAACCAATTACAGTTGGTGTAATGTACATGTTAAAACTTCACCACTTAGTTGATGATAAAATACATGCTCGTTCAACTGGACCATACTCATTAGTAACACAACAACCTCTTGGAGGTAAAGCTCAATTTGGTGGACAAAGATTTGGAGA
>JAFQIK010000013.1 GCA_017397545.1 Clostridia bacterium | reverse complement strand
CCCACAGCGACCCGAAATCCTGAAAATGAATATAACGGGTCGCTGTGGGCAGCGACCCCTACATTTTTTTAATAAAATTTATATATTAATAATAAGGTGAAAATATGAAACAAAAAATCTTACAAACAATAAAAAAAAATAATTTAATAGAAAATGGAGACAGGCTTGTAATAGGAGTGTCTGGTGGACCAGACTCTATTTGCTTATTGCATATACTAAATGAGTTAAAACAAGAATTAAATTTTAAAATATATGTAGCACATATAAATCATATGATAAGAGAAGAAGCGGATTTAGAAACTGAATATGTAAAAGAGTTTTGTAACAAAATAGAAGTAGATTGTTTTGTAAAAAGAATAGATGTAGTAAAAATTGCAACAGAATTAAAAAAAGGAACAGAAGAAACTGGAAGACAAGTAAGATATGAATTCTTTAATGAAATTTTAGAAAAAACAAATTCTAATAAAATAGCAACAGCACATAATAATAACGATAAAGCAGAAACAATTATTATGAATATATTAAGAGGAAGCGGAACAACAGGATTAAAAGGAATAGAACCAATAAGAGATAATAAATTTATAAGACCATTAATAGATATAACAAGAGAAGAAATAGAAGAATATTGTATAAATAATAATTTAAATCCAAAAATAGATAAATCAAATAATGAAAATATTTATACAAGAAATAAAATTAGGAATGTAGTTATTCCGTATATAAAACAAGAATTTAATCAAAATATAATAAAAACAATAAACAGATTATCAGAAGTAATAACAGAAGAAAATGAATATCTAAATAAAATAACACAAGAAACATTTAACGAAATAAATGTAGGGGCAGATCTTGTGCCTGCCCAACAGAACAAAAATGAAAACAAATCTATTACAAAACCTGTAGGGGCGACTAGTAGTCGCCCGCACTTCGAAGAAATTCCTCAAATAAAGGAATCAACAATAATCCTAGATTTAAAACAATTTAACAACTTAGAATTAGTAATAAAAAGAAGGTTAATACTATATACTATTAATGAACTCTTAGGTTCTACAGAAGGTATAGAAAAAATAAATATAGATGATATTATAAAACTATGTACAAATAATATAGGTAACAAATATTTAATGCCAACTAAAAATATAAAAATTTTAGTAAAAAAAGGAAAAATTTTTTTTATAGCTCTTAACTAACCTTCCGTAAGCAAATGCTTGATAGAGTAAGAATTGCCAGAAAAAACTTTATAAAAAAGTATTGTAAATAAATAATCTATATGTTATATTTCATACATGTATGGGAATGTATTGTAGGGGCGACTAGTAGTCGCCCGCACTCCAAAGACATTGCCCTAACAAAGGAATACAAAGGGGAAAGATGAATCCCCTTACAAACAAAGGAGAATAAAAAATGAAAAAAAGTTTAAAAACATTAGCTATGTGGTTAATTATAAGCATTATATTTGTAATACTTATTTCATCTATAATGGATAACAAAGATAATAAAATGACATATTCAGAATTAATGGTAGCAATTCAAAGTGGTACTGTAGAAGGTATTGAATTAGAAATAGATAAAGGAATGCTTAAAACAGAAGAAACTGGTAGAGGATATGTAAATTTAAAGAATAATAAAATACAAAAACAAGTAGATATTCCAAATGTACAAAGTTTTATGAATTCGGTAAATCAATATGTATTAGAAGGAACATTTGATTTAAGCTTAAAAACAGAATCAATATTAATAACAATATTAAATTTACTTGCTCCAATAGGAATATTAATTATATTTTTTATATTTATGTTTTTAATTATGGGAACTTCTCAAGGTGGAAGTGGAAACAAAACAATGTCTTTTGGTAAAAGTAGAGCAAGATTAATGGGAACAACAGAAAAGACTAAAGTAACATTTAATGATGTTGCAGGTGTAGACGAAGAAAAAGAAGAATTAGAAGAAATAGTAGAATTTTTAAAATCACCTAAAAAATTTACAGATATGGGAGCTAGAATTCCAAAAGGTGTGTTATTAGTTGGAAGTCCAGGTACAGGTAAAACATTGCTTGCAAAAGCAGTAGCAGGAGAAGCTGGAGTACCATTCTTTATAATAAGTGGTTCAGACTTTGTAGAAATGTTTGTTGGTGTTGGTGCATCAAGAGTAAGAGACTTATTCGAACAAGCAAAGAAAAATGCTCCATGTATAATATTTATAGACGAGATAGATGCAGTTGGACGTCAAAGAGGAGCAGGACTTGGTGGAGGACATGATGAAAGAGAACAAACATTAAACCAATTATTAGTTGAAATGGACGGATTTGGTACGAACGAAGGTGTTATAGTACTTGCAGCAACAAATAGGCCAGATGTATTAGATAAAGCACTATTAAGGCCAGGAAGATTTGATAGACAAATAATAGTATCAGCACCAGATGTAAAAGCAAGAGAACAAATATTAGAAGTTCATAGCAGAAAGAAAAAAATATCAGATGATATAGATTTAAGAACAATAGCAAAAAATACAGCAGGATTTGCAGGAGCAGATTTAGAAAATGTATTAAATGAAGCAGCATTACTTGCAGCAAGAAGAAACAAAAAAGAAATAGAAATGGTAGAAATTGAAGATGCTATGATAAAAGTAACAATGGGACCAGAGAAGAAGAGCAGAGTAAGAAGTGACAAGGAAAACAAATTAGTAGCATTCCATGAAGCAGGTCATGCAGTTGTAAGTAGATTTTTACCAACTCAAGATAATGTTCATCAAATATCAATAGTGCCACGTGGTATGGCAGGTGGATATACAATGTATAGACCAGACGAAGACAAAAACTT
The DNA here is from genome assembly GCA_017397545.1 of Clostridia bacterium. Lineage (GTDB taxonomy): Bacteria > Bacillota > Clostridia > TANB77 > CAG-508 > CAG-452. The sequence goes on along the minus strand of JAFQIK010000013.1, from coordinate 9,537 downwards.
TATGTCTAAATCAGAAATGGAAGAAAATATTGTTTCATTACTTGGTGGTAGAGTTGCAGAAAGTTTAGTATTAAACGATATATCAACAGGAGCAAGCAACGATATAGAAAGAGCATCAAAAATAGCAAGAGATATGGTTACAAGATATGGAATGAGTGAAAGAATTGGAACAATTACATTTGGCTCTGGCCAAGGAGAAGTATTCTTAGGAAGAGACTTTACACAAACAAAAGATTTTAGTGAAGAAACAGCAAGTTTAATAGATGCAGAAGTAAAAAGAATTATAGACAAAGCATACAATACAGCAAGAGAAATATTAAGCAGCAATATGGATAAATTAACAGAAGTAGCAACAAGATTATTAGAAAAAGAAAAAATAGACGGAGACGAATTCGAACAAATATTTAACTAAGAGCGTTCGGACGTGAGGTACAAAATTTCATTTTTACAAAAATGAAAATTTTCCTCCGTCCTAGCGACTGTTAGGACAAATAAATAAATCGGATTAAAAAAATCAAAAGTAGTGGTAAATATATTTGCAAACCACTACTTTTAATTTTGGATTTATGTGTAGGGGCGAACTTGTTCGCCCCTACTTCGAAGAGCGGGCGATTGAAATCGGCCCCTACAATATTATAATAAATTTATTTTTTACTTATAAATTCTTTTAAAACTTCAATTAATTGTATTTTTTCAGCAGCCTGTACTTTAGAAGATAAACTTTCAGGAGTTTCATTTTCAGCTAATTCAACTATAGATTGAGAAATTATATTACCTTCATCATATTTATCATTTACAAAATGAACAGTAGGACCACTGATTTTTTCTCTAGATTCAACAACTGCAGTATGAACATTCATACCATACATTCCTTTTCCACCAAATTTAGGAAGTAGCGATGGATGAGTATTTATAATAGTGTAATTAGATACCAATCTTTTTCCAATTAATTTTAAATAACCAACTAAAACGATTAAATCTATATCATAGTTTTTTAATAAAGAATCTAATTCTACATCAATTTCTTCAGTAGTTTTATTTTTTATTATATAAGTTGGAATATTAGCTTTTTTTGCTCTTAAAAGAGCAAAAGCATTTTCATTATCAGAAACAACTAAATTAATTCTAGCATCTAAATTACCATTTTCAATATTATCAATAATTGCTTGCAAAGTAGTACCATTACCGAGAAGCAAACAAAACTAAATTATACATATAATTACCTCCATTATAATTATTTAGAAATTATAGAAAAGATTATAACAGGATAAAGTAAAAAATGCAAATTGTAATTTGTAGGGATGAATTCATTTTTAAATCTGTAGGGGTCGCTGCCCACAGCGACCCGAAATGCATCAAAGGAATTATCCCAAGATGTAGGGGCAATTTTTTTAATCGCCCGTTCTTCGAAGCGCGGACGACCAATGGTCGCCCCTACAACATTTGCAATGAATTTTGTAAGGCAACAACAAATTACAATTTGCATTTAAACTTGAGAAAATTAAAGAAAATAATGTCAATTTTAAAAAAACTCTGTACAATTTTGTAATTTGGACGTATAATAAAAATATCTTTTTTATAAGGATGGAGGAAACTTAAATGTTTAATAAAATTAAAGAAGAGTGCGGAATTTTTGGAGTATACTCAAAAAAACCAGAGAAATTAGCATACATGACATGTGTAGGATTATCTGCACTTCAACACAGAGGGGAAGAAAGCTGTGGAATAGCAATAAACAATGATGGAGTAATTTCATACCATAAAGATCAAGGGTTAGTATCTGATGTTTTTACAAATGAAGTTTTAGATAAACTTCCAGAAGGAAATATGTCAATAGGACATGTAAGATATTCAACTACTGGTACATCAAAAAAGGAAAATGCGCAACCAATAGTAATAAGACATAAAAAAGGAAATCTTGCTGTAGCACATAATGGAAATATTACAAATGCTATAGAGTTAAAACAAGAATTAGAAGATAATGGAGCTATATTTACAACTACAAGCGATACAGAAGTAATATGCCATATAATAGTAAAAGAAAGATTAAAAGCAAAATCTGCAGAAGAAGCAGTTGCAAACACAATGAAAGTATTAAAAGGAGCTTATTCGTTAGTAATAATGACTCCACAAAAATTAATAGCTTGCCGTGATCCTCAAGGTTTTAGACCATTATGTATGGGAAAACTTGGAGATGATATAATATTCGCATCTGAAAGCTGTGCATTAGATATATGTGGAGCAGAATTTATAAGAGATGTAAAACCAGGAGAAATAATTGTTGTAAAAGATGGGGAAATACAATCTATAGAATATGACACTAAAGAAAAAAAAGGTATGTGTGTATTTGAATACATATATTTTGCAAGACCTGATTCTATATTAGAAGGAATGAGTGTACATGAATTTAGAGAAATAACAGGGAGATATTTAGCTAAACAAAATCCAGTAGATGCAGATATAGTTGCGGCAGTACCAGACTCTGGAGTAGATGCGGCGCTTGGATATTCTAAAGAATCAAAGATACCATACGATATAGTATTTACAAAAAGTAAATATATAGGAAGAACATTTATACAAAACACACAAAATAAAAGAAAAAAATTAGTTGCACTAAAACTAAATCCATTAAAAAATACAATAAAAGGTAAAAAAATAGTATTAATAGATGATTCAATAGTTAGAGGAACAACTTTAACAGGAATAATAAAAACACTTAGAAAAGCTGGAGCGAAAGAAATTCACTTAAGAATTTCATCACCAGAATTTATAGATGTTTGCTATTTTGGAACAGATGTAGATAGTAAAGAAAATCTAATTGCAAATGGAAGAACAGTAGAAGAGATAAGACAAATTATTGGAGCAGATAGTTTAGAATTTTTAAGTATAGAAAACTTAAAAGAAATAACAAAAGGATGCAACATGGATGAGTTTTGTATGGGATGCTTTACAGGTAAATATCCAATAGAAGTTCCAAAGGAAATTAAGAAAAATAGATTTGAAGAAAAAATAAGTAATAAAAATTAAATTGTTATATTAAAAAAAACTGCCAAATATTTGACAGTTTTTTTTAATATAACAATTTAATTTTATTTCCATCTTTAGAAATAATTCCATCATCAATTAAATTTTTAATTTCTCTCATCATAGCGCTTCTATCAACACTTAAATAATCTGCAAGACTGGTTAACGAGAAAGGGAGAATGATGTTTTTACTATAGGCTTTTTTAGATAATATATTAAAATAACTAAGAAGCTTTTCTCTAATGCTTCTCTTAGATAAAATTTCTATTCTAGTATTTTGTGATATTGTATTATTTAATATAAGTTCCAAAAGATTAGAAACTAAAGATGTATGAAAACTACAATTTCTTCTACATTTTACACGAATATCATCATATAAAAACAAAAGAACTTCACATTTTTTTGTAGCTAACACAAAAAGTTCGTTATTAGTATTTACATGATGAAATACCTCTCCAAATATAGCGTTTTTATTAAAACGTTCTATTATATCTTTGTTACCTTTTAAGTCGTATCTAATAAGTTCAGCTCTACCTTCAAGCAAAATACAAATTTGTTTTCTTTTTTCCATATAAGTAGTAATTACACTTCCAGGTAAAAACGTTTTCTTTTGAACTTTTATGCAATTAGAAGCAATATCTTGAACCAAATTAGAAATATCCATAAAATCACCTAGATAAATTGTAATTTGTATGGAAGTGTGAAGTGCGAGGTGGGAAGTGTGATATTAAAGTAAAGCCTACGAAGCCTTTCCCTAAAAGCACACCTCACACATCCCACATCACACCGCCAAATTACAATTTTTTTGAAAAATTATACAACAATAAAATAAAAAAATCAATAGAAAAAATGTAACACAAATGTAATAATTCTCCAAAGCTTAGAATAGCAAAGCATACAAAAGACAAAAAAACTTTTAAATAAAAAATGTTGCAATTGCAACAGAAAATAAAAAATGTTGATATATAATTACTTCATAAACAAAAGGAAAATTCAAAGGGGGATATACAAAAATGAAAGTAATAAAAAGGGACGGAAAAGCTGTAGATTATAACAGAGAAAAAATTGAAATAGCAATAGAAAAAGCTAATAAAGAAGTAAAACCTAGAGAGAGAATAACAAAGGAACAAGTTAGAGAAATAACAAAATATATAGAAGAACTTGATAAAAAAAGAATATTAGTAGAAGATATTCAAGATTTAATAGAAGAACAATTAATGGATATGAAAAAATTTGAACTTGCAAAAAAATATATGATTTATCGTTATACAAGAGCATTAGTTAGAAAACAAAATACAACAGATGAATCAATACTTGGATTAATAAAAAATCAAAACAAAGAATTGTTAGAAGAAAATTCTAATAAAAATGCTGTACTTGCATCAACACAAAGAGATTATATTGCAGGAGAAGTTTCAAAAGATTTAACAAAAAGAATTTTATTACCAGAAAAAATAACAAAAGCACATGAAGATGGAATTCTTCACTTCCACGATATGGACTACTTTTTACAACCAATATTTAATTGTTGCTTAATAAATATTTCGGACATGTTAGATAATGGAACAGTTATGAATGGGAAATTAATAGAATCTCCAAGAAGTTTCCAAGTTGCATGTACAATAATGACACAAATAATTGCAGCTGTAGCATCAAATCAATATGGAGGACAATCTGTAGATATAAGCCACTTAGGAAAATATGTAAGAAGAAGCTATGATAAATTTAAAGAACAAATAGAAAAAGAATTTGGCAATGAATTAACAAAAGATATGATAGAAAGACTTACAAACCAAAGACTAAAAAAGGAAATTGCTGCAGGAGTTCAAACTATTCAATATCAAATTAACACATTAATGACAACAAATGGACAATCTCCTTTCGTAACAATATTCTTAAACTTAAAACAAGATGATCCATATATAAAAGAAAATGCAATGATAATAGAAGAAATACTTAAACAAAGATATGAAGGAATAAAAAATGAAAAAGGAGTATATGTTACACCAGCATTTCCAAAATTAATATATGTATTAGATGAACATAACTGTTTAAAAGGTGGAGAATATGATTATTTAACAAAACTTGCAGTAAAATGTTCTTCAAAAAGATTATATCCAGATTATATATCAGCTAAAAAAATGCGTGAAAATTATGAAGGAAATGTATTTAGCCCAATGGGATGCAGAAGCTTCTTAGCTCCATGGAAAGACGAGGATGGAAATTACAAATTTGAAGGAAGATTTAATCAAGGTGTTGTAAGTATTAACTTACCTCAAATTGGTATTATTGCAGATGGAGACGAAGAAAAATTCTGGAAATTATTTGATGAAAGATTAGAAATATGTAAAGAAGCTTTAATGTGTAGACATTATGCACTTCAAAGCGTAATGAGTAATACAAGTCCAATTCACTGGAGATATGGAGCAATAGCTCGTATGGAGCCAGGTCAAAAAATAGATAAATTATTAAAAGGTGGATATTCTTCAATTTCTTTAGGATATATAGGAATATATGAATTAACAAAATTAATAAAAGGTGTATCACATACTGAGCCAGAAGGACATGATTTTGCAATTAAAGTAATGAAACATTTAAAAGATACAACAGATAGATGGAAAAAAGAAACAGACATTGGTTTTGCACTATATGGAACACCAGCAGAAAGTTTATGTTACAGATTTGCGAGAATAGATAGAGAAAAATTTGGAGAAATAAGAGATATTACAGACAAGGGATATTATACAAATTCTTATCACGTAGATGTAAGAGAGGATATAGACGCATTCGAAAAATTAGCATTTGAAAGTGAATTCCAAAGATTATCACCAGGTGGAGCTATTTCTTATGTAGAAATTCCAAATATGAGACATAACTTAAAAGCATTAGAAGATTTAGTAAAATTTATTTATGAAAATATACAATATGCAGAATTTAATACAAAATCAGATTATTGCCATATTTGTGGATTTGATGGAGAAATAATAGTAAATGATAATTTAGAATGGGAATGCCCAAACTGTGGAAATAAAGACAAAAATAAAATGAATGTAACAAGACGTACATGTGGTTATTTAGGAGAAAATTTCTGGAACGAAGGAAAAACAAAAGAAATAAAATCAAGAGTACTACATTTATAAAATTCTTATAAATTGTAATTTGTATCGAAGTGTGAAGTGCGAGGTGGGAAGTGTGAAATTAAGGTAAAGCGTACGAAGTCTATACCTAAAAGCACACCTCACACATCCCACATCACACCGCTAAAAAACATATAAAGGGATGATCAAATATGAAATACGCAAAGATAAAAAGATGTGATGTTGCAAATGGACCAGGCGTTAGAGTATCGCTATTTGTTAGTGGATGCAATCACCATTGCAAAAATTGTTTTAATAGAGAAGCATGGGATTTCAATTATGGAAATGACTTTACAGAAAAAGAAGAAAATCAAATAATTGAAGATTTAAAACCAGAACATATTTCAGGGCTTAGCCTTTTAGGTGGAGAACCTTTTGAAAGGCAAAATCAAGAAGGACTAGTTCCACTAGTAAAAAAAGTAAAACAAACATATCCAAATAAAAAAATTTGGTGCTATACAGGATTTACATTTGATAAACAAATAATTGGCGAAATGATAGAACAAGAAAATAGGGAAACTACAAAAGATTTACTAGATAACATAGACTATATAGTAGATGGAAGATTTGTAGAAGAACTAAAGGACCCCAAATTAAGATTTAGAGGTTCAAGCAATCAAAGAATTATAGATGTAAAAAAGAGCTTACAACAAAAAGAAGTTGTACTTTGGGACGGATTAAATAAAGATATTGGCTAGAATATTTTCCAAAATAAAACTAATAAAAATGGCATTGACAATTTTTAACTTTTGCTATATAATAAATAAAGTTTAAAAAATCCCGCATTATGGTATATTTAACAATAGCGAGGGGAGGGAAAATAATGTCAGAAATAAAAGTTAATAATGGTAATATAGAAGACGCATTAAAAAGATTTAAAAGACAATGCGTAAGAAATGGTGTTTTACAAGAGGTTAGAAAAAGAGAACACTACGAAAAACCTAGTGTAAAAAGAAAGAAAAAATCAGAAGCAGCAAGAAAAAGAAAATTTTAAATAAAGAAATTAGAGGTGGAAGTTAGGAGGAAAAACTTTCACCTTTTTAATTATATAAGAATTATTAAGACATATTTCAAATGTGTAGGGGTCGCCGCCCACGGCGACCCGAAAAAATAAAAATTTTGAAAGGGGAATTTATATGTTAAAAGAAAAACTTATGTCAGATTTAAAAGAGGCAATGAAAGAAAAACAAGTATTAAGAAAAAATGTTGTTCAAATGATAAGAGCAGCAGTACTTCAAGTAGAAAAAGACAAACAAATAGAATTAGATGATAATCAAATATTAGAAATAATAGCAAAAGAATCTAAAAAAAGAAAAGATTCATTAGCAGATTACGAAAAAAGTGGAAGACAAGATTTAATAGAACAAGTTAAACAAGAAATAGAAATAATAGCGCAGTATTTGCCAAAACAATTATCAAAAGAAGAGATAGTAAGTATTGTAAAAGAAGTAATATTAGAAACTGGAGCTACAAGCATAAAAGATATGGGAAAAGTAATGAAAAGTGCAAAAGAAAAAATTGGAGCAGCTGCTGATGGAAAAGCAATAAACGAAACAGTAAAGGAATTGCTAAACTAGGAAATTCGAGGGACTGTCCTGAATTTCCAAATTGGAATAAATTTAATATATTAGGAAATAATATTATTATAAAAATATTGTAAATGTAGGGGTCGCTGCCCACGGCGACCCGAAAAAACAGAATAATAATTAAGGGTCGCTGTGGGCAGCGACCCCTACAAAAGGGGAAAATATGTCATATACTAGTAAAGAAATAAAACAAGGAATAAAACTTCATTGTATAAACACAAACAAATTTAAAACAAATTTAATGGCAGTAGTTATTACACTTCCATTAAACAGAGAAAAAGTAACTTTCGATACTGTTATTCCAGCAGTTTTAAAAAGAGGAAGTAAAAATTTAAAAACACAAGAAGAAATTGCAAAAAAATTAGAAGAAATGTATGGGGCATCTTTTGATTGTGGTATAGAAAAAATAGGAGATAATCACGTTATAAAATTTTATTTAGAATCCCTAAATGATAATTTTATACCGAATTCAAATATATTAGAAGAAAGTGTAAATTTATTATTAGATATTATATTAAATCCATATATAGAAAATAATAAATTTAAAGAAGAATATGTAGAAGCAGAAAAAAACAATATAAAATTATTAATAGAATCAAAAATAGATAATAAAGATCAATATGCGCTAAATAGATGTATAGAAGAAATGTATAAAGGAAAACCATATGGATTATATAAATATGGATACACAGAGGACTTAAATCAAATAAATTCAGAAAATTTATATAACTATTATAAAGAAATAATAAATACAAGTAAAATTGATATATTAATTTCAGGAGAATTAAAAACAGAAGAAATAGTAGAAGTAGTAAAAAATAATGAAAATATACAAAAAATAGAGGAAAGAGAACCGAAGTACATTGTAAATAATGAACAAACAGAGGAAAAACAAGAACTAGAAGAAAGAATATTAGAAGAAAAAATGGATATATCACAAGGAAAACTGGTTATGGGATTAGATGTAGAAATAAATGATGAAGACTCTAAATTCCCTGTATCAATGTATAATGTAATACTTCGGAGAAAGCGCAACATCTAAATTGTTTCAAAATGTAAGAGAAAAAGCTAGCCTTGCATATACAGCTAAATCAAACTATGTAAGACAAAAAAATAATATATATATAAGATGTGGAATAGAAGTAGAAAACTATGAAAAAGCAGTAAAAATAATAAAAGAGCAATTAGAAGATATGAAAAATGGAAAATTTACTAAAGAAGACCTAGCAAATGCAAAAAAATATATGATTTCAGGAGTGCAATCAGCACAAGATGAACAAGATTCAGAAATAACATATTATATAGGTCAAGAATTATCTGGAAAACTTACAACATTTGAAGAATATATAGAAAAAATAAACAAAGTTAATTTAGAAGATGTAAAAAACGTAGCAAACAAAATAAATATAAATACAATATATTTTTTGAGAAATTAGGTTTTAAGGGGCACCTTAAACTATACAACAAATTGTAATTTGTGTGATTAAACATATTGCAAACGTTGTAGGGGTCGATGTCCACATCGACCCGAAAAATAAACAAATAAATGCGGGCCGATGTGGGCATCGGCCCCTACAATTAAAAATGAATTTATTCCTACAAATTACAATTTAAATAAAATAATATAAAAGGAGATACAAATGCAAATCATAGAAAATTTAAATGTTAAAGAAAAACTATATATAGAAAAACTGGAAAATGGATTAACAGTAATAATCATTCCTAAAAAAGGAATTACAAAAAAATATATAATGTGGGCAACACATTATGGTTCAATAGATAATAAATTT
>JAFQIK010000012.1 GCA_017397545.1 Clostridia bacterium | reverse complement strand
GAAGCAAGAGAAGCTGCTTTAAATGAATTAATACCATTCCAAAAAGGTGACTTCAAAGCTATGTACAAAGAATTAAAAGGATTACCAATGACAGTTCGTTATTTAGATCCACCACTACATGAATTCTTACCAACAGCTGAAGAAGATATAATAGCATTAGCTAAAGATATGGGTGTTACAGTAGAGCAATTAAAAAATAAATGTTCAGATTTACACGAATTCAACCCAATGATGGGACATAGAGGATGTAGATTAGCAGTAACATATCCAGAAATAGCTAAAATGCAAACAAGAGCATTAATGGAAGCAGCTATCGAAGTTAAAGCTGAAGAAGGATACGATATAGTTCCAGAAATAATGATTCCATTAGTTGGAGAAAAGAAAGAATTAAAATTTGTTAAAGATGTTGTTGTAGAAACAGCAGAACAAGTTAAAGCAGAAAAAGGATCAGACATTGAATACCATATTGGTACAATGATAGAAATACCAAGAGCAGCTTTAACAGCTGATGAAGTAGCTGAAGAAGCAGAATTCTTCTCTTTCGGAACAAATGATTTAACACAAATGACATTTGGATTCTCAAGAGATGATGCTGGTAAATTCTTAGATGCTTACTACAAATCAAAAATATATGAATCAGATCCATTTGCTAAACTAGATCAAAATGGTGTAGGACAATTAGTTAAAATGGCAGCTGAAAAAGGAAGAGCAGCAAAACCAGGACTTAAACTTGGAATATGTGGAGAACACGGTGGAGAACCATCAAGTGTTGAATTCTGCCACAATGTAGGATTAAACTACGTATCATGTTCACCATTCAGAGTTCCAATTGCAAGACTTGCAGCAGCTCAAGCAGCATTAAAAAATAAATAGAAATAAATAAAAAATATCTCTCGTAAGAGGGATATTTTTTGTGAATTATTTTATAATAAGATACCAATTGTAATTTTGCGGTGTGAAGTGGGATGTGTGAGGTGTGATTTTAAGATAGGCTTCGTAGTTTTACCCTAATTTCACACTTCCCACCTCGCACTTCACACTTCCATAAAAATTATAATTTATTTCTAATTTATTAATTATCGTACAAATCACTTTCATACAAATCTTCTATATATACATCTTTTTCTTTAGAACCATCTAAAAAACCAATTGTTGCAATATCATCATGTACATCTTGAATCCAAACAGGTTTCTCGTTATAAAAAACTTCGCTTAAACTTCTATGATTTAAAATCTCATTAATTCTTTGCTTATTCATAGTATTTCCTCCTTTATTTTTCGGGTCGCTGAAGGCAGCGACCCCTACAAACATTATATCCAATAAAAGTAAAAAAATACTTGATAATATACAGTTTTAACTATATAATTAATGTTAGTACTATAGAAGAAATCTTGTAAAAGAGAGGAGAAACAATGAAAGAAAAAATGGTTAGTTTAAAAAATAAAATAGTTACATATATTACGGAAAATAAAAAGAGTGCAATTGTTGTAAGTATTACTCTAATTATAATAATAGGAATAATAGTTTCTATTGTAGGGGGTGTAACTAAAAATAAAAGTACAAATGGAAATTTAAATAATTCTGGATTTACAGTTAAAAATAGAGGATGGGTATATTATTTAGGTTTTAATGAAGGACAATCAGATGGAATTTATAAATTAAAAGGAAACAAAAATGAAAAACTAGTTGATGATTATGCACTTTATTTAAATGAATCTGGTAAATATATATACTATTTAGATGTAGGCACAGAAGCTATTGTTAAAATAAAAACAAATGGAAGAGATAAAGAAACAATTATATCAGAAGTAGACTTAGAAAAAATTGTACTTGATGGTAATTGGATATATTATTTTGATGAATCAAAACTGTGCAGAATTAAAACAAATGGAAAAGAAAGACAAATTGTATTAGAAAAATCAATAGATAATTATGAAATTTATGAGGATTGGATATATTATTCATACAGAAATAATGGAAAATATGTAATTGCAAAGATAAGCACAAATGGAAAAGATAATACTAAAATTGATGAAGATTGTGGTTCAACATTTTTTATAAAAGAAAATTATATTTATTATATTTATGAAAATAATAACGTAGAAGACAATATATTTAGTTATGAACTTCACAGAATAAAGAAAAATGGCAAGAAAAAAGAAAAAATAACAGATTTACCTAAAGAAATGTATATAGCTTCTATTAATTTTAATAGAGATGACATATATTACTTAAAAGAAGTTGAAGGGACAAATTTAGCAATACATAAAATGAATTTAAAAGATGTGGAAGAGAAAAAAGTTGTAGATGTAGATGGATATGTTACATATATAAATATCGTAGATAATTGGATTTACTATCCAGATGTAAATAATAATGGAAATGATGGAATGTATAGAATAAAAACAAATGGAAAAGAGAAACAGGAACTAACATTATAGAGTATTTGAATTGTAAGGGAGAAGAAATGGAAAGAAAATTTACAGAAATAGACGAAGAATTTATTTGCGAAAATTGTGGAAAAAAAGTAGAAAAATTAAAATACTCTTGTAGAAATCATTGTAACTATTGCTTACATTCAAAACATGTAGATATAAATCCGGGAGATAGATTAGAAAAATGTCATGGAATGTTACAACCAATAGGTATAGAAATGAGCAACAAAAAAGGATATGTAATAATCTATAAATGCAAGAAGTGTGGACAAATAAGAAAAAACAAAGCTGCAAAAGATGATAGCTTTGATATGATATTGGAGATTAGCAAAAACACTAAATAAAATTATAGTAAATTATATATTAAAGGTGAATATAAATATGAAAAATATTGATTTGCATATGCATACACAGTATTCTGATGGAGAATATAATGTAGAAACAGTTTTAAGAGAATGCGAAAATGCGGAATTGTCTGTAATATCAATTACAGATCATGATGAGGTAGGAGCATATAAAGAGATAGAAGAAAATCCTAAAATAAGAAAGATATTTTCAGGAAAAATAATTAAAGGAACTGAATTAAGTTTTAATAAAGATGGACGCTTATTTGATTTACTAGGATATGGGATAGATTATAAAAAAATGCAAAAGTTACTAGAAGAAAGAATGGATGATAATTCTAGAAAACAAATGCAAGCGATATTATTAGAAGAATGGAAGCAAGTTTGTATAAAAAAAGGAATAAAATTTGATAATAAAATAAAAACTAGCAAAGGAACTAAAAGTGAAGCTTTTAATCTTCTTTTTGAAGATATTTCTGATTTTAAAAAATATCCTGAAAATGAGAAGTTTATAGAATATATATCAAAACAAAATATAGCAAATTTTTATAAAAAATGTTTTTCAAATCCTAACAGCGACTTTTTTGTAAATGAAGCAAGATTTTTTCCTTCATTAAAAGAGGTTATTGATATGATACATAAAAGTGGTGGAAAGGCATTTTTAGCACATTCATTTGCATATGGGTTAGAAGATACAATAGGGTTTATAAACTATGCTATACAGGAAGGAATAGATGGTATAGAACAATATTATTCTACATTTACAAATGAACAGGAGAATATAATTAAAGAATTAGCAAATAGTAATTCTTTATTGATATCAGGAGGAACTGATTTTCATGGACCTAATGTAAAACCTGGTATAAATGTAGGAGTAGGGAAAGGAAACATGAATATTCCAGAATCAATAATTTGGAATTGGTTACCTAATAGCAGACGGAAACGTTTAGGAAATAATTTCTAAACGTTTCCGTCTTTGTTTATTTAATATTTTGCAAAGCTTCAATTCTATCATCAATACTTGGATGAGTAGAGAAAAGATTTGCTTTTCTTTTTTGATTTGCCTCTTTTTTAAATGGATTAACAATATACATGTTTTCAGTTGCCTTACTTGCAGATTTTAGTTCGTTAGGGTCATTATCTAATTTTCTTAAAGCAGATATTAATCCATCAGGGTTTCTAGTAAATTCTACAGCTGTACTATCTGCTAAAAACTCTCTTCTTCTAGACATAGCCATTTGCATTAATTTTCCTAAGATAGGAGCTAATATTAAAAATATTAAACCGATTAACATTAATATACCATTACCTTTGCTATCATTATCTCTATCTTTACTACCTCTACAGAAAAAGGTCCTTGTAAAAATATCAGAAAGTATGACCATAAAACCTACCATTACAGTTACAACAGCAGAAAGTAATATATCATAATTTTTTATATGTGCTAGTTCATGTGCAATAACACCTTCTAATTCGTAATATTCTAATTTTTCTAATAGGCCAGTTGTTACACAAATAATAGCATGCTCTGGATTTCTACCTGTTGCAAAAGCATTAGGTTGACTGTCTTCTACAACATATAATCTTGGTCTATAAGAAAGTCCAGAAGAAATCATTAGTCCATCTAAAATATTTATAATTTTTTTATCTTCTTCTACAGTAGCAGGTCTTGCTTTAGAAACAGCAAGAATAATTTTATCGCTATTATAATACGTAGCCCAACAGCTTAATATAGAAAACAATAGTGCTATAAAAATTGCAGATGGAGCACTAAAATCAAAAGCCATACATAAATAATATAAAATTAAAGTTATAACTAAAATAAAACCAGAGATAATAAAACCAGTTTTCATTTTATTTTTTCTAATATCCTCAAACATATTCATCACCTAAAAATATTATAACACTATAATATTCATATTACAAATGTAAATTTATATTAATATACTATAAAAAACAGAAAACATTGTAGGGGTCGCACTCCTGGACGACCTGAAAATAGAAAATACAAAATTTGCTTTGCAAATTTTAATATAGGGGCGATTTTGATTGCCCGCTCTTTGAAGAATTTTCCTAAATAATAAAATATATAATTATAAATAAACATAAAAACTATTCAAAAAATAGACTCGCATATGATAACATCCTTTTAAAAGGAACAAAAGAAAGGATGAAGAAACAAATGCAAAAAATAAAAGAAAAATTAAATGCAAACGCTGTAGGGGCGACTAGCAGTCGTACGCACTTCGAAGAAATGGCCCAAAATAAAGGTATAACCTTAATTGCCCTAATAATCACAATAATAGTTATGCTAATATTAGTAGGAGTAACAATAAATGTTGCCCTAAATGGAGGATTATTTACTAAGGCAGAAACAGCAACAAGAGCAACAGAAGAAAAAGCAATATTAGAAGAAATGCTAGCAATGATGGAAATAGACGATAACGGAAAATTTAAATACGAAACAATAATATCAAATATGAGAACAAAACATCCAGAATACACAATAGTGTATAGTTATCCAAATGCAGCAATAACAGGAAAACTTGGAACATACAACTATATAGTATCAGAAACACAAATAAAAATAGGTGGAAATACACCAGTAGCATTTACTTGGGAAAGTGTAGGATTAGAGAATGTAGATACAGATGCAGAATATATATTTAATAATTCAGTTGTTTTGAAGTTTTTTGACGATGGAATATTAACAGTAAAATCAGGAGAAATTGAAATGCTTAGAATAGATGCAAAAATTTCAGATAATATAGAAAATGGAAAAATAAAGTATTCAGGTGTGGTAAATGGCCAAGACGCAATAGTAAAATTAGAAAACAATGAAAGCAATATAGATATGACAATTATTTGGCTTGAAGAAGATGGGACAGAAGGAGATACACAAATAATAAACTGTGAAAAAACAATACTAGCAATAGGAGATATATATGATAAAACATATAAAGGCCAAGTAAGAACTAGTTTCATGGGAGGTGTTAACTTATATGTAACTTTTAAAGAAAACCCTAAAATTGCACTTATAACTACTAAATCTCCAACGGAAGTGGAGTGGAGTGACCTAGCTTTTTATCCTTATGAATATACAATAGATAGTGAAAATCTAATTATTACAGTAGAAAATTTCGATAATATTGTTTTTTCTATTAGAGGTGATAGAATTTATGGTAATTATGGTACAGAATTGAAATTTTTGGATTATTCATATTTTGATTATTATACTCCTGAGAAATGCGATGTTATTGATACTAATTCATTATACTATAATTTTAAAAATGGAGCTTATACAAGTTCATATGGATATGTTGGAATTAGCATTGAAAAGGACTATGTATGGGTAAGTTGTAACGGGAAAGCCTCTGCTGTCCATTTTAGTACTGATGATAAAATAAATGAAGTGTTAGGAAGTCATGGAATTAGAATAACAGAAGAAGGAAAACTTTGGTATAGCAAGGATGGAGGAGAAGAAGTTGAACTAACATTAATCGAACAATTTTAATGCAGAAAACGAAATAATAAAAAATTAATAATTATAGATAGTATTAATAATAAATAAAAGTTAGAGTTATATAGCTCTAACTTTTTAATATATTATAAATTAAGTCCAATTACCAACCACAAAAATCACCAATATAATATTGTAAAACCCACAAAAAAATGATAAAATTCATTTGTATAAATAAAAGCAAAATTGAATAATATGTAACAAAAATATCTTAAGGAGATTTATGGAAGAAATATATAATAAATTAATTAAAAAGATAGATAAAACAAAAGTTTATCAAAATGAGCTTATGAGCAAGCATACTACTTTTAAAATAGGAGGACCTGCTGATATATTTGTAAAAGTAGAAACAATAGATGAACTAAAATATGCTATAAAAACATGCAAAGATAACAATGTTTTTTTTACAGTAATAGGCAATGGAAGTAATATTTTAGTTAAAGACCGGAGGAATTAGAGGAGTTGTTATAAAATTAGATTTTAAACAAATAGAATTTATAACAGATACTACATTAAGCTTAGGTGCGGGCGTTTTATTATCTAAAATATCAAATATAGCATACGAAAAAAGGTTGTCTGGACTAGAATTTGCATGCGGAATTCCTGGTACAATTGCAGGAGCAATAAAAATGAATGCAGGGGCATATGGAAAAGAAATAAAAGATGTAGTTGTTTCTACTACTTATCTAGATAAAAATTTAGAATTACATACAATTACAAATAACGAAAATGAGTTTAATTATAGAACTAGTAGATTTTCGCACAACAAACAAGACATAATTATTTCTTCTGTTTTAGAGTTAACACCAGGAAATAAAGAAGAAATTAAAAAAGTAATGGATTTAAATATGAATTCTCGAAAAGAAAAACAGCCAATAAATTTCCCTAGCGCAGGAAGTACTTTTAAAAGAGGAGAAGATTATATTACTGCAAAGCTAATTGACCAATGTGGATTAAAGGGTTATAATATAGGGGATGCTTGTGTATCAGAAAAACATGCAGGATTTATAGTAAACAAAGGAAATGCAACTGCAAGTGATGTTTTAAAATTAATAGAATATGTAAAAGAAAAAGTATATAAAGAGTTTAATAAAAAAATAGAGTTAGAAATTGAAGTTTTAGGAGAAGATTAAGAATGAAAAAATTTTTAAGTTGGTTTAAAAATAGTACAAAAATAAAAAGATGGATGTTCCTTATATTAATAGGAATTGTTTTAACATGTTTTGGATTTTCAAAAATGTTAACATCTGAAAGACTAGAATTAATAGATTTAAGTTTAATTATTGCAACATTTGTTGTAGGATTTATATGTTTCGTTTTAGGAATTGTATATATTCAAAGAAGAAACTTAGAGTTGTTAATAGAAAAAAATAAAATTGATACAAATAATAAAGAATTAAAACAATTAGTATCAAACAGCATATACGAAAAAGGGCCTAACATTGTAGTAATAGGTGGAGGAAATGGAATAAACAATATTTTAAAAGGACTAAAAAATTATACAAATAATTTAACAGCAATAGTTCCAGTATCTTCTTATGGAAGACCTGCCACAATGTCTATAAAAGAGCTTAAACTACATCCAGTAGAAGATATAAAAAATAGTATAGTGGCACTATCTTCTAATACTGAAGAAATGAAAAGTTTAATAAATTATACATTTGATGAAGGTAAACTAAAAGATTTAAGTTTTGGGGATTTATATTTGTATGTAATGCAAAAAGTATATGGAGATTTTACAAATAGTGTTCAAAAAGCAAGTAATATTTTATCTATGGTAGGAAAAGTTCTTCCAGTAACATTAGATGAAATGAGAATATGTGCAGAATTACAAGATGGAACAGTTATAGAAGAGAAAAGCAAAATAAAACAAATAGTATCAAACAAAGTAACAAAAATTAGTAGAGTATATTTAAATCCAACAAATTGTAGAACAGCGCCTGGAGTATTAGAAGCAATAAAAAATGCTGATGCAATTGTTATAGGACCAGGAAGCTTATATACAAATGTTATACCAAATTTACTTATAAAAAATGTATCAAAAACAATAAGAGAAAGTAAAGCATTAAAAATATATGTATCAAATATTATGACAGAGCCTGGGCAAACAGATGATTATGATGTATCAGATCATATACAAAGTATATTAGAACATAGTGGAAAAGGAATAATAGATTTTTGCATAGCAGATGTTGGAGAAATTGTTCCAGAGTATATAAGAAAATATAATTTAATGGGATCAGATGTTGTAAATATAGATACTTCAAATATTAAAGGTAAAGGAATTCAATTAATAAAAGGGGAACTTGCAGGAATAGAAGATGGATATATAAGACACGACCCAGAAAAAGTAGCAAAATTAATAATAGAATTAATATGTACAGATTTAAGATTTAAAGATCAACAAACAAACGAACAATATGTATTATTAAATTCTAAATTAAAAGAAGAAAATAAAAAAGAAAAAGAAGAAAGTAAAAAAGCCAAAAAGGTAAAACAACCAAAAGAACCTAAAGAGAAAAAAGAAAGAAGAAATAGCAAATTTAGCAACAAATATAGAGAAAGAATAGAATCTATAAAAGAAAGCGAAAAAACAAGACAAGAAAATATAAGAATACACTAAACTGACATATTTAATCTCATAGGGCGTTAATTTATCAAATTTACACCCTATTAAAAGTTTGCTTTGCTCATAATCCTTTTTCTCACGAACAACTTTTGTACGTTTCCTATATTTGTCATAAGTTACATAATGGCTTCCATTCAGACGAGGTCTCTCTTTTAATTCTAATTTTTCCTCAAATACTTTTTTTACTGTTT
>JAFQIK010000011.1 GCA_017397545.1 Clostridia bacterium | reverse complement strand
GTATAATATAATGTTTTAAAGTGAACGCTGTGGGGACCGACAAGTTATAGGCTGTTACACAAAATCAAATCCGCTTGCAGGTTTTGTGTTACAGCCTATTACGCAGTTGGGGGTGAACGCTAAAACATTATATTATACAATCTTCAAAACTAATCAAAAATTCTTATACAATTTTTAATTTATCTTTTATTTCTATTCCTTTTTTCTTTTTTTTATAATATAATTACAATGTATCAAAGATAATTATGTTTGTTACATTATTAATGCTTCAAAGGAGCGAAAATTTTATGAAGAAAGTTATTTTTAAAGGCTGTGGAACAGCAATTATCACACCATTTACAGAAGATGGTGTAAATTTTGAGGAATTTAGAAAAATGATTGAATTCCAAATTAGTGAAGGTGTTGATAGTATTATTGTATGTGGTACTACTGGTGAATCTTCTACAATGTCTACTGAAGAGAAAAAAGAAACTATTAAATTTGCTATTGATGTTGCAAATAAAAGAGTGCCAATAATAGCAGGTACAGGTGGAAATTGTACTAAGTCTGCAATTGAAATGTCTAAATATGCAGAAAGTATTGGAGCTGATGCAGTTTTAGTTGTTACTCCATATTATAATAAAACTACTCAAGCTGGTTTAATTGCTCATTATAAAGCAATTGCTGAAAGCATTAGTATTCCTGTTATTTTATATAATGTACCTAGTAGAACAGGTTTAAATATTGCACCTGCAACTTATTTAGAACTTTCAAAGATTGAGAATATAGTTGCAACAAAAGAAGCAAGTGGAAACATATCTCAAATTGCTGAAATTGCAAATTTATGTGGAGATAATCTTGCAATTTATTCTGGTAATGATGACCAAGTTTTACCTATTCTTTCTTTAGGTGGTCTTGGAGTTATTTCAGTATTATCTAACATTATACCTAAAGATGTTCATAATATGGTTAAGTATTTCCTTGATGGAAATGTAAAAGAAGCAATAAAATTGCAATTAGATACATTAAAATTAACTTCTGCCCTATTTTCTGAAGTTAATCCAATTCCAGTAAAAGCGGCTTGTAATATGATTGGATTTAATGCAGGTATTCCTCGTTTGCCATTAGTCGAAATGACAGATGCAGGAAAAGAGAAATTGAAAAATGAAATGAATTCTTATGGATTAAAATTAAATGTTTAAATTACAATTTTGCAATCCATATATAATATAATGTTTTTTCGCTCATCCCCAACTGCATAATAGGCTGTAACACAAAACCTGCAAGCGGATTTGATTTTGTGTAACAGCCTATAATTTGCCGGTCCCCACAGCATTCGCTAAAAACATTATATTATATATTTTAAATTTCTAATTATTGGTTATGCAACATATAATTTTAAAAGAGGTGAAAATAATGATTAAAGTCCTAATAAATGGTATTAATGGTAGAATGGGTCAAGAGGTTCTAAAAGCTATTAACAATTCTTCTGATTTTGAAGTGTGTTGTGGTGTTGATAAAGAAATTTTCGAATCCCCATTTCCTATTTATGATAATGTAAATTTAATTAAAGAAAAACCTGATGTTATAATAGATTTTTCTATTCCAATGGCATCTATTAATATATTAGAATATGCAAATTCTAATTCTATACCTACTGTTATTGCAACTACTGGTTTTTCTGATGAACAGTTAAGTTTAATTAATATTCATTCTAAATCTATACCAGTTTTCTTATCTAGCAATATGTCTTATGAAGTTAATTTAATGGCTGATATGGTATCAAAATTAGCAACTCAATTAAAAGATTCTGATATAGAAATAGTTGAAACTCACCATAGAAATAAAATTGATAGCCCTAGTGGTACTGCTTTAATTTTGGCTAATAGCATAAATGAAGCTTTAAATAATGAAATGGATTATCAATATAATAGACATAGTGTAAGACAAAAAAGACCTGAAAAAGAAATTGGTATTCATTCTATAAGAGGTGGTACAGAAGTTGGAAAGCATACTGTACTGTTTCTTCGGAGAAAATGAAAGTTTTGAAATAACACATACTGTTACTTCTAGAAGTATTTTTGCAGAAGGTTCGTTAAAAGCTGCTAGATTTTTGGTTGAGCAAAAAAGTGGATTGTATAATATGAAGAATTTGATTTAATAAATTGTAATTTGTATGATTGAATTAATTGCAAACGTTGTAGGGGCAGACGCCTCTGTCTGCCCGCAATTTTATGCGATTTTTTCGGGCGGACACGGGGTTCCGCCCCTACAGATTTTAAAATAAATTATTCACACAAATTACAATTTTTCTTTTTAGACTAAAATATATTTTTCAACCTGGTCTTTTCCTTTTCTCTAATATGTTTTACTAAAAAAATCGATGTGTCTAAATCTTCCATGCTTCCTTCTGTATCACCTGTTTTTATTTTTGATTTCATTCTTATTAGAGATGTTTCTATTAAATCTATTTCATCATGTAATACTATAACTGACCATTTTTCGTTTATTTTTTCCCATTCTCCATATATATCATCTGATTTTTGTTCTAACTCTTCTTCAGTTATTTTATTTCCTTCTATAGCCGTTTTTAAATCTTCTAATTTACCTACTAATACATTAACTGTATCGTTTAGATATTTTTGAGTATATAAAGCTCCACCAAATATAATTATTAATATTATGATAATAATTGTTATTTCTCTCATTTAGCCCCCTCTTTTGCTTGGCAAAATATTTGCCCTTTTCCATCATATGTGACAACTAGTGCTTGTTCAGGCTTAATTTTAAATTTTTCTACTTGTTTTAAAAGCCAATTATAGTCTCTTCCTATTGCTTTTAAGTTTTGATGCATTACTTTACCGTCTATTACTAAGTCATATGGAATCCCCTCATATTCTGGTACAATTCCAAAATCTTCTGGAATTGTATTTCTTTTTTCTGGTTTTTGAATAACTGTTACTTGTCCACTTGTTTCTAATATTGCATATTCTACATCTCCAATATTAAATACATTACTTTGTCTTAATCTTTCTTGTAATTCATTTATTGTAAATTTTTCTTTTTTCATTGTTTTTTCATCAATTTTTCCTCTATATATTAAAATTGATGGTTTGCCACATATTATGCTTCTTCCCCTTATGCTTTTTAAATTTATTATTGCTATTATTAATTGGATTAACAATAACGCAAGTATTGGAATTATTCCATTTGTTATTGGTATTCCTGTATCTCCCATTGGAACTGCTGCTAAATCTGCTATCATCATAGCAATAACAAGTTCAAATGGCTGCATTTGTCCAAGTTCCCTTTTCCCCATTAATCTCATTATTACTAGTACTAATATGTATAAAATTATTACTCTTATAAAAGTATTTATCATTTTTTCTCCTAGATTTATTGTAACTTTGAGGTGTGATGTGGGATGTGTGAGGTGTGCTTTTTAAAGAAAGGCTTCGCAAGCCTTATCCCTATTTTCACACTTCCCACCTCTCACTTCACACTTCCATAAAAATTACAATTCATTTTTCACAATTTTAAATTTTCCATTTATATTTTTCTCATTTTTGATACAAAATATTCTTGAAAAAAAATTTTTTGAATATTTATTATTTAATAGTAAATAATATATTCATAAACGTGTTTAAAAACGTACCACAAAATTAAATATATATATTTAAGTTAGGAGGTTTTTTATGTCAGACAATCATCAAACAAATGTGCAAACTACAAATACTATGAGTACAGTTTGGCAAATAGTTGGTAGATTAATAGCTTCTGGAATAATACTTGCAATTACAGCTTTTTTTACACCTGGATTTACAATTAATAATTTTTGGTCTTTAGCTGTAGCTGCTGTTGTTCTTACTATATTAGACTACTTAATTATTAAATTTACTGGTTTACATGCTAGTCCATTTGGAAAAGGATTTGTTGGTTTTGCGTTATCTGCTGTTATACTTTATGTTACACAATATTTCGTAGCAGGATATTCAATTTCTTGGATGGCAGCAATTATTGGTGCATTAATTTATGGTATTATTGATTATTTTATACCTGGTGAACAACAAATGTAGAAAAATGAGCTAAACTAAAAAAGTATCTAACTTATTTTAGTTTAGCTCATTTTCATATATTTTTATATTATATTAATTCGTTACTACTGTAGTTGTATTTACATATTCTATATATCTATCTAATTCTATTTCAGTACCTTTTAATTCAATATAATATTTATTATCTTCTGAGTCAGTATTTTTAGAATAAATTTTATCCACTTCACAATTTAATATTATTTTTCCTGTTTCTAACTCTGCTATCCCATATTTATTATTTTTACACACTACTATACCATTTTGCTTATTATTTATGTCTTTAATTATGTAGACTGCTTCTGTTAAGCTAGAACTTTCATCAAATCCTATTTTATCATATTCTAAGTTTACAATTATCTTTCCTTCTTCATTCAATATACCATATTTATTGTTTAATCTTACTTTATATAATAAAGGATAATAATTAATTATTTCAACCTCTTGATATTTAAGCTCTATTATTAATCTTCCTTCTTTCGATATTACACCATATTTATTATCACTAGAAACTATAAATTTTTGTGAACACTCATTAAATTCCATTGTTGTGTACTTATATCCAATTATTGAATTAGTTTTTGTATCTACTACTCCCATTTTTCCAGCAGAATTTGATACTACTATCATATTATATGTTAATGCTCTTTGATTTTTAAAGTTCTTATCTACATTTAATCCTTTTTCAGTAAAATTTTTATCTTCATTATATTTTTCAATTAGATTCTCTGTAGTATTTATCTTAATTTTATATTCTTCTTCTGAAAATTCATAAACTACGTTACACCCAATATTTAAATCTTCTAATGCTATATAAAATATATTATTACTAAATAAAATTTCATTTTTTAAGTCATAATACTCATCTTCTATCTTAGATCCTTGGATTATTTTTCGTATTCTTTTATTATTGGCTTCATATTCTATAACTTGATTAATATTTTCTATATAACATTTTTTTGCGTCTTCTTTATTTTCTAAATATCCACCTTCTATATAATCATATCCTGAAAGTGTTGCAACACTTTCTATAGAAATATATGTTTTTGCATTTTTCCCTGATATTAACATATTTTCTTGTATTAAATAATCATTTCCATTTACATTTAAACCTAAAGTTTTAGTCTTGTTAGACTGTAATAAAAAAATTGCTACCATTGAAATTATTAGTAGTATAATTGAAACAATTAATAGCAATAAAACTATTTTTTGCCCTTTTGATTTTTGTTTTTGTTGATTTTGTTGTGATAATAAATCCATTTATCTTATTCCTCCTATTCTTTTGTATATCCATATTTTTTATAAAATTCATTTTTAAATGTTAATAAATTATCATTCTCTATTTCTATTCTAACTCTTTCCATTAGTTTAGTCAAGAACCTTAAATTATGAATTGAAAGTAATCTTACTCCTAAAATTTCATTTGTTTTTATTAAATGTCTTATATAAGCTCTTGTATAATTTTTACATGTATAGCAGTCACATTCACTATCTAATGGATTCCAATCTCTTTCATATGTAGCATTTCTTACAACTACTTTTCCATTCCATGTCATTGCAGTTCCATTTCTTGCAATTCTTGTTGGAAGTACACAGTCGCACATATCTATTCCTGAAATTGCTGCTTCTATTAAGTAATCTGGTGAACCTACTCCCATTAAATATCTTGGTTTGTCTTTTGGCATAAGTGGAGCTGTATATTTTAATATTTTTAAGTATTCTTCTTTTGGTTCTCCAACGCTTATTCCACCTATTGCATATCCTGGAAAATCTAAAGCTACTAAATCTTCTAATGATTTTTTTCTTAAGTCTTCGTAAAATCCTCCTTGTATTATTCCAAACAGAGCTTGCTTATCTGTATTTTTATGTGTTTCTTTGCATCTCATGGCCCATCTCGTTGTTCTTTCCATTGAATTTTTAGTATATTCATATGTAGATGGATACGGACAACATTCATCAAAAGCCATTATAATATCTGCACCTAATGCTTCTTCTATTTCCATTACTTTTTCTGGTGAAAAAAAATGTTTACTTCCATCTAAATGAGATTTAAATTCTACTCCTTCTTCAGAAATAGTTCTTAAATCGCTTAAACTAAATACCTGGAATCCTCCACAATCTGTTAAAATTGGTCTATCCCAATTCATAAATTTGTGAAGCCCTCCTGCTTCTTTTACAAGGTCATGTCCTGGTCTTAAATATAAGTGATATGTATTAGAAAGTATTATTTGAGCTTGTACTTCTTCTTTTAATTCTTCAGGTGTCATTGATTTTACAGTAGCTTGTGTACCTACTGGCATAAATATTGGAGTTTCAATATCTCCATGAGGTGTATGAACAACTCCTCTTCTTGCACCTGTTTGTTTACATTCGTGTAATAATTCGTATGTTACTGCTGGTTTCATTTATTTCTCCTTTTTCGGGTCTCCTAAGGACGTCGACCCCTACATTTTTTTCTGTTATTTCTTCGAAGAGCGGGCGACTACTAGTCGCCCCTACAGGTTCTCTATATTTTTTAATTTTTTGTTAAAAATTGCTGAACAAATCAAAAATGGTATATTGCTAGGAAAACAAATAAAAATTTTTGAGATAGTACGTGTGTACATCGAAAAATTTTTATGCAGTTTGACAACGCAAGATGCCGTTTTTCATTTGCTCATACGATTATCATTGCGTCGCCGGAAACTAAAGAATCTATAATGTTCTTCTACTGCTTCTTCGTATGCTTTCATTATAAAATCTTTTCCAGCTAAAGCTGATACAAGCATTAGCAAAGTAGACTGTGGCAAATGAAAATTTGTTATTAATCCATCTATACATTTAAATTTATATCCTGGATATATAAAAATCTCCGTATCTTCTTCTATTTCCTTTACCATTCCATTTTCATCAGCAATAGATTCTAAAACTCTGCAAGAAGTTGTTCCAACTGCAATTACTCTTCTTCCTTCTTTTTTTGCATTGTTTATTTTATTTACATCTTCTTTTTTTATATAAAAATGCTCTGAATGCATTTTATGTGCTTCTACTGTTTCTTCTTTTACAGGTCTAAATGTTCCTATCCCTACATGAAGTGTTACATTTGCAATAATGATACCTTTTTCTTCTAACTCTTTTAATAATTCATTTGTAAAGTGAAATCCTGCTGTTGGTGCTGCTGCAGAACCTTGATATTTTGCATATACTGTTTGATATCTATCTTTTTCTTTTAATTCTTCGTGTATATATGGAGGAAGTGGCATAAGTCCTATTTCATCTAATATTTCGTTAAATATTCCGTCATATTCAAATTTGACCTTTCTTGTTCCACCTTCTAAAACATCTAATATTTCAGCTTTAAGCTTCCCTTCTCCAAATATTACTTTAGTACCAATGTGAAGTTTGTTACCTGGTCTTACAATACTTTCCCAAACATCTCCTTCTATATTGTTCAAAAGTAAAAATTCTACATTAGCACCTGTCTCTTTTTTTCCATAAAGTCTTGCTGGTAATACTTTTGTGTTGTTTCTAACTAGCACATCACCTGGTTTTAAATATTCTATAATATCTTTAAATATTTTATGTTCTATAGTTTCTTCATTTTTGTTTAAAACCATTAATCTTGATTCATCTCTTTTTTGAATTGGTGTTTGTGCAATTAGTTCTTCTGGTAAATTATAATTAAAATCTGATACTTTCATTTTTGTCCTTTCTATTATTTTTATTTAAATCGAATTTGTTTTTAAGATTGCTACTTTGTAATACATAATATAATGTTTTTTAGCGAACGCTGTGGGGACCGACAAGTTATAGGCTGTTATCGCAGAATCAAATCCGCTTGCAGGTTCTGCGTTACAGCCTATTACGCAGTTGGGTGAGAGCATAAAAACATTATATTATGTATTATAGTATTCAATTTGCTTTTCGGGTCGATGTGGGCATCGACCCCTACAATAATGTATTTATAAAATTATCTAAACTGCTTTAAAGAAATTCTTAATTTCTTCAATTATATTTTGCGGTTCTTTTGAAAATTCTACATCAATGGCATATTCAAAATCGCTTTCAGCTGGTGGTGTTAATGTATATACTATTTCATCTAAACCTATTTTTTTACCATTACCAGCATCTATATTACAAGTCATATAATCCTGATACCAATCTTTTAATCCAACTAATCTTTGTTCTGTATATCCATATAAATTATTATCATGTAAAGCCGGGATATTATAATTTCTTTCTTTTAAAATTCTTTCTAAAGAATGTAAATATTCGTGTATAAATACTTCTTCTGGGAAGGTATTTATATAACTGTTATATGTGTATATATAACTAGAACTATCGTTTGGAAGTCTTATATTAGAAAATCCTATTCCATTTAAATCCATTCCTCCGAAGGCCTATCCAATCATTTACTGGTATTTCTATATTTTCATCCATATCTCCTAATCTTACAGCAACAAATATATAATCATATTCTTCTTTTTCTAAATATTTACCTATAATTTTTTGTACATCTGCTGGATCTAAATAATATGCAAATTGTTCTGAATATGTAACTGTAGTTACAGGCTCATCAATCTCGTATATATCGTAATCTACTGTCATTTTCCCATCTGACAAAATATTTGCAGATTCTTTAAATCTTTCCATATTAGTTTTCATATTTTGAACATCACTTAAGCTCATATTTAATTCTAGTTCCTGATTGTTAATGTTTACATCAACATTTTTTATTATAAAGCATGCTATATTCCAATTACTAGAGTCGTCTTTAATTCCTTTTTCTAATTTAAAATCTGAAAACCATGCTGTTCCTTTACTATTCGATTCATTTCCACCTAATCTAAATCCAATTTCTATTTCTTCTCTATTTTTCGAATCAAATATAAACTCTAATTTTTGCCACTCTGTTGTACCTATTATACTTTTAGAGCATTCTGTTGTATCAGCTATTGAAATTTGAGCTCCTGAATTAAATTTTTCTTTTTCGTTTTGTACATTTTCAGTTTTTACCATGCATGTAAGTTTATATGGAGTATTTGGCTCTACTTTAATTTTTTTATAGAATATTGCATCATTATAATTCTGAGATTCTATTTTATAACTATAGTCATATGAATATGTTACATCTTTATCCCTTGTAAATTTTGAATAACCTATATTATATTCTGCTTTTGTAAAGCCATTAAAAGTATATGTTTTATAAAGTCCATATAATTTATATAAAATAACTAAAACAATTAGTGTAAATATAATATTTGTAATTTTAGAACCAATGCTCTTTTTAGACATTTACTCCTCCGTATTTTCTAATTTCTTTTTTATCATTTTTAATGCTTTTGGTCTTTCGACCATTATTACGTGATTGCATCCGCATACATTTAAATTTAAAATCTATACCAACTCTTGTAATTTCCCAAAGTTTACTGCCACATGGGTGCTGTTTTTTTAATTCTACAATATCTCTTATTCTGTAATCCATTTTATCTATTACCATCCTCAAAATCATATGGAGCTGAAATTATTTCAATCAATTCTTTATCTGCTAACCTTGTTACTTCTTCCAAATTTTCATACATTACAGGTTCAGTTACTTTTATAGTTTTTTTACCTTTTGTTTGAGACATCATTTTATTTGAAAAATTCCAACCTTGTATTAATTTTATTCTAGCTTTAACAGTATCTTTAGCATCTCTTGTAGAAAAAGCTGGTATAACAGTACAAATCATATGTTTTTCTAATGTTTCTGAAAATAGTTTCATAAAATCATTCATTGCTTGAAAACTGTAATCTATACAAGGTCTAAGTCCTAAATCTTCAATAGCCATTAATCTATCAAAATGAGCTTTTGTCATCATACTTGAAAACGCTCCCCAATCTAATATTTGTTCTGGCTGTATTTGTTCTACATCCGCAGAACATCTTATCATTTCTTGTAATTTTTCTATATTGCTAGGTATTACACTTTCCCAATTTGCAAACAAAACAGACCCTGAATCTCTTATACTTTCAGGTTCCATTGGAAGTACAAGATCCATTGTATTAATTACTCTTTTATTTTCGTCAACTTCTACTGAATTGAAGTCTATATCAATCCAATTTCCAGTTTCATCTTTTTTTAATAAACGTCCTTTTCCATCAATTCTTTCACCATATTCGTTGACAGTAGGTTCTTCACTACATATTACTAATACCTTACCTTCCATTTAATTATCCTCTCTAATTTTTATTTATATAATCTTTTAATCTATTTATAACATTTTCTTCCCCTAATACCTGCATTATTTCATATAAATCAGGTGTGTTACATTTTGTTGTTAATGCTACTCTTATTACTGAACTAATATCTCCAACATGGCCTTTATATTTTTCTGGTTCTTGTTTATATGCTTTTACTTCTCTTGCATAACCTTTTTCTTCAGATAAATCTTTCATTTTATTAAACCATGTATCTTTGTCATCAGATATATCAAAATATTTTTCGATATATGAATTTAATATGTCTTTTATTTCTTCTTTATCATTTACTTTTTGGAATTCATATTCATTTATTTTGTTATATTCTTCTTGGTACATATATTTAATAATTTCTTTTACATCTGACCATTTTGCAATGTCTTTTCTTGGTTTTGCTTTTCCTCTTTCTATATTTAAAACTTTAATTGAATATTCTTTATTTTCACTTAATAATT
The DNA here is from genome assembly GCA_017397545.1 of Clostridia bacterium. Classification (GTDB taxonomy): domain Bacteria; phylum Bacillota; class Clostridia; order TANB77; family CAG-508; genus CAG-452. Next base: position 2,865 of record JAFQIK010000011.1, on the reverse strand, counting down.
TTTCAAGTTCTAAATCATACTTGATTGCCCATTTTAAGGTTTCTTCATATATTTTTTCTGCGGTATATTTTGATATTACATTTTTAGAAACATCTAAAAGTTTTACCATATCAAACACAGCTCCACTTACACTCATTTTATTTAATTGTAATTCAAATTCAGATATATCTTTATCTGGATTTGATCTTCTCCAAGGTTCAAAACTTGAATTTGCTATATTTAATAAATATTCTACAACTGCATCTGCTGGAATTCCTTGTTCGTGATAATAGCTTACTGCTGCTTCTGGGTCTTTTCTTTTACTTATTTTTCTTTTACTTCCATTTTCATCTTTCATTATTGTTGCAGTATGAGCATATTTAGGTGGTTTAAAACCTAACGCTCTAAATAGTTCTAAATGAAGTGGAAGTGATGATACCCATTCATCTCCACGTATTACATGTGTTACTCTCATTAAGTGATCGTCTACAGCATGTGCAAAATGGTATGTTGGAAGCCCATCTGCTTTTATTATAACTATATCTTGGTCATTTTCTGGAAATTCTATATTTCCTTTTATGCAATCTTTATGTTTTATTCTTCTATCTTCTCTTCCTTGAGATTTAAATCTTATAATATAATGTTCTCCATTTTTTATTTTTTCTACTGCTTCGTCTATTGGTAATGTTCTATATTTTGCCCATATTCCATAATACCCTGGTCTTATTTTTGCAGCTTCTTGTTTTGCTCTAATTTCTTCTAACTCTTGTTGAGTACAAAAACATGGATATGCTAATCCTTGTTTTATTAAACTTTTAGCATAAGCTTGATAAATGTCTTTTCTTTCACTTTGTTTATATGGTCCATAATTTCCTGTTTCTTCTGTTTCTGATGTTACACCTTCATTTGGAATAATATCAAAAGCCTTTAGGCCTTCCACAATTTGCAATACCCCATTTTCAATTTCTCTTTTTTGGTCTGTATCTTCTATTCTTAAGATAAATACACCATCTGTTTGACCTGCTATTTTTCTATCTATTATGCTACCAAAAAGTCCTCCTATATGTATAAACCCTGTTGGACTTGGTGCAAATCTAGTCACTGCTGCTCCTTCTGGTAAATTTCTATTAGGATATTTTTCCTCATAATATGAAATATCCTTTGCATTTGGAAATATTAATTCTGCTAACTCATTAAAATCCATACTTTCTAATTACTCCCTTCATTTCTTCTTCTTTTTCTTCCATCTGTCTTAATAACTCTAATTGTGCTTTTGTTCTTATTAAATTATGGTTCTCTATATTTTTATCTACTCCGAAATATACATCACCATTTAAATAATCTGCTAAAAATCTTATAGAATTTTCATATGTCATCATCCACACTCCGAAGTGTTAATGTTTCTAATTCTTCTTTTGTTATAGTCTCTTTCACTTCACTTAAGAAACCTTTAGCGTAGCTTTCAAATCTATCTATATCTATTTTTATTTTTGATAAATCTTGCTCATCTTCTTTAGCTGTTGTAATCCCTGTTCTTAGTCCTTCTCCAAAATCGTATGCTAAAGCTCCTGGCATTACTGTATCTAAATCTATTAAACATACTGCCTTATCTGTATCTTTATCAAATAAAATATTACTAAGTTTTGTATCATTGTGTGTTACCCTTAATGGTATTTCTTTGTTCTCTAATTTATTTGTAATTATATTTGTTTTATTTAATCTTTTTTCATCTGTTACAAATTTAATTACATCTTTTGCAAGTTCAAATCTTTCTTTTCTTTGTTCCAAATTTGCCTTGCTTGTTAGAGCTTCATTTAATTGATTTACTCTGTTTGGAGTATAATGAAATTTTGGTATAATTTCATATAATTCTTCTGCTGGAAATCCATGTAAATGTTTTTGAAATTTACCTGCTGCTTTTCCCGCTTCCTCAAGTATACTTAAATTTTCTGTGGTTAAGTATGTTTTTGTATTATCTATAAATTCTTCCATTCTCCAATTTTGGTTATATATAGCATAAGGATTATTATCAATAGTATCTATCATTTTAATTGTAAGTCTACTAGTTGTTTCACCTTTTTCTTGTGCTTTTTCTTCCATAAAACTTGTAACATTCTTTATGTTTTTCATTAATTCTGGTAAATTTGGAAATACATTTGTATTTACATATTGAAGAATATATTTTTTATTTTCTCCTTTTTCTGTTTTATAAGTTATTGCATAAGTTTTATTAATGTGTCCACTTTCACATTTTTCTATATTTATTGGTTCACCAGCAATCTTAAAATTTTTTGCTATATTTATTAATTCTTCTTTGTTCATATTTTACTCCTTAAACACAAAATTTGACTTTATAATTATACTATTTAAAGCTAGAAAAGTAAAGGATTTTAGGTAAAACAAATATGACGATTCTAGGGACTGTCCCTCTTTTGTTTTAAGACAAAAGGAGACTGCAACAGAATCGTCGTTATATAAACTGGATTTTGTATGAGAATTATTTATGGCACAATTTGTAGGAGCGAACTTGTTCGCCCGTGGCTCCGAAGAACGGGCGATTAAAATCGCCCCTACATTCTTTAGTGATTCTTCGATGCATTTCGGGTCGCTGTGGGCAGCGACCCCTACAACGTTTGCAATTAGTTTTCTCTTACAAATTATAATTAATATAAAAAAAGAAGAAATCCAATTATTGCATTCAAACTACATTCAAATTTGTTGAAGTGCTTATAAATAATTTCAAAACCTATCCCTCTTAAACAAATAGCAGCCTCGCGTGAAACGCGAGGTTTTGCTTTGACCCTATAAGGGTCTATTGCCAGCGGCCCCTCAAAGGGCACGCTGTTCCGCCAACTGCTCACAACTCTCTAGCGACCCTTAAAAGGG
>JAFQIK010000010.1 GCA_017397545.1 Clostridia bacterium | reverse complement strand
TAGATATGTAAAATGTAACATTAAATAAAAAAGAAAGGAATTTGCTATGAATAATATAGAAAATTTAAAAGACTTAATTATATATCAAAGCCAAAATAATGAAAATATTTCAGTAGAAGTTCTATATGATGAAGAAGATTTTTTCTTAACACAAAAATCAATGGCAAAACTATTTAATGTAGAAGTAAATACTATTAATTATCATTTGAAAGAAATTTTTGAAAGTCAAGAATTAGAGGAGAATCGAACTATTCGAAAAATTCGAACAGTTCAAAACGAAGGAAGCAGAAGTGTTTCAAGAGAATTATCTTTTTATAGTCTAGATGCAATTATAGCAGTTGGATACAGAGTAAATTCAAAAGAAGCAACAGAGTTTAGAATTTGGGCAACTAACACATTAAAGGAATACATAAAAAAAGGTTTTGTTTTAAATGATAATTTATTAAAAAATGGACCGAAATTTGGGAAAGACTATTTTAAAGAACTTTTAGATCGTATTCGTTCAATTAGAACAAGTGAAAGAAGAATATGGCAACAGATTACAGATATATTTGCAGAATGTAGTATTGATTATGATAAAAATTCAGAAATAACACATACGTTTTACGCAATGATTCAAAATAAATTTCATTTTGCAATTACTGGAAATACAGCAGCAGAAATAATATATCAAAAAGCAGACCACACAAAGAAAAATATGGGATTAACAACTTGGAAAAATTCTCCAGATGGAAGAATATTAAAATCTGATGTAATGATTGCTAAAAATTATTTAGAAGAAAAACAAATAAAAAGATTAGAAAGAGCAGTGACAGGTTACTTTGATTATATAGAAGATTTAGTAGAAAGAGAAAATACTTTTACTATGGAAGAGTTTTCAAAAAGTGTTAATGAATTTTTAGAATTTAGAAAATATGATATTCTAAAAGATAATGGAAAAATTTCTAGAAAAATGGCTGAAGAAAAAGCAGAGAAAGAGTATAATGAATTTAATAAGACACAAAAAATTACTTCTGATTTTGATAAATTATTACTGGAAGCAAAAAGAATTGAAAATAAAAATGAGTAAAATTTTAAAAAATACTAATTTTTATAACTAATAAAAGTAATAGTTTTTCTTGGCAAATCAACAGTTATAAGTGATTTGCCATGTGTCGAAAAATAGTGCACTCAGAAGAGAAACGCTATTTAGCACACAATTTTATAGTGAAGAAAGAGTATATAGAGTTTTATCATAAAGATTTGGAGAGAAGGGTATGGATGTAGATAAAAGAAAAAAAGAAATAATTGCTATTGTAGAAAAAATGTATAATAGAAATATTGAAAATTTATATGAGAATCTGGAATACTACATAAAACTTGTAATTGATAAATATATAGATTCAGATACTTCACTAGAAGACATTGAAAAAGAAATAAGCGAAGAAATTAATAGAAAAAGAGTAAGTAAATGGAGTGAAGAAAATTATAGAAAATATTTAACGATTATGGAAGTAGTAGACAGTATAGCACAAGTTCCCAAAAATGAAATAGAAAAATATATATTGGAAAATATTAATGAATTATCTGATATGTCGATGGAAGAGCTTATAAAAAGAACTGAGAATGAATTTTCACTATATAGAATAACAGATTTTAAATATAATGCAGAAATACCAAATATAATACAGGGTGTTCTTTCAAGTTCCCAAACAAGGAGTTTGATTAATAGTGTACTTTCTAATAAAGAGACTATAAACAAACACGCAGAGAATGCAATTAATGGAGAATATCTAGGAAACAACATTGTAAAAACACAACAATTAATAGGTTTTTTGATGCAATACATTATTGTATATGGTTCTGATTATAAAATAGATGAAGTTATTTCAGCTTTAAATTCTATGGATTTAAATGATTTGGAAGAAAATGAATTAAATCAACTTTTTTGCAAAATTATAGTTAGAGCAATATCAAGCAAATTGAGCCTAAATGAAACAGCTTCTGTTGAAACTAAAAAGAAAATTATAGAATTTATAAGCCAAAATTATATAGAAAATGGTTTCTGTGTTCAAGGAACTAATGGAATGTATAAAGAAAGTGTAGTAACTAATGGATTGACTTGTTCATTTTCTCGTGAAAATGAACAAGAGTTAAAAGTTATTGATGAAATATTTCAAGCTCATGGACTTAATAAAATCTTTTTTTCAAAAATAGATGAAGCTTCATTTGTACCATATTATTATTTAACTGATGATATGGCATTAGCATATCATTATAGCTTCCACAATCCAGAATGGTTTGCTTATTTTGTTGCTACTGGAAATGACATGCCTGATTATAAATATGATAGAACTGCATATTATTTGAGGAATTATGATGCTTGTAAGCAGAATGTAGAAAAATTACTTGCAAATTACCATATTATTGGAGAAGAAAAAGAAAGGATAATAAGTTTTTTTGAGAATTCATGGAATCAAATTGCACAAAATAAGTCTTCTAATCTAATTACCTTTGTTCCTAGAAAACTAATAAACAGAAATATGATAGAACCACTTTCTGAAGAAACTATTAAGGTTATGAGCGCAGAAAAGATAGTAGAATACTATTTAAAATCTAGATATCAAATAGATAAGCAATATATAGACATTCCAAAAAAGTTTTGTACGACAATTAATGTTCCGTTATTAAGTGATTTTTACAATGAAGAAAGTTTTGATAAAGCAAGGACTAAATTTATAAAATTGAAAGATGGTAGTAAATATTATTATGATATATTAATTGGTGCTCATGAAGTTGATTATGATTGTATAACAGTAGTAGATAAACTACAAACACCTAAAAGAGAAAAAAGGATAGCTTATCCAAGTAAACCTATAGATATAATTAGTGTTAGTAAGGATATACAACCACAAGATGTATTGAGTAATGGAAAACCATCATACCAAAGTATTGCTATGATGATAGCAGTTAATGGCAATCCAAATAGTGAAAAAGGAAAAGAAGTGTTGGATAGATGTAGAGAATATTTTCCTGTTTCTTATATGAAAGACTATTATTATCATTTGTGCCAATTATGCTGTGAGCTATCTTTATGTGAGGATTATCAATCAGACCAAAGACTAGCAGCACTATATAGAATGATAACAGATTTTTATCCTAAAGCAGAAGTAATGGCTAGTACAGGTAATTATCCAGAATTTATAAATGCACAGAAAAAAACTTATTCCTATTTAAGTTATCCACAACAGCAAATGCTTGAAAAAATAAGTGAAGCAAGAAAAAGAAATTCAGTTTTAGATAGGGAGTTAATTGAAGAAGTTGTAAACTTATTTAGAAGTAACCTAGATGGAAAAATAGATAAGAGTTTTTCACCAGAGTTTGAAAATCAATTAGAAATACTTGGTTTCAGTAAACATATAAAAAGGAGAAAATCTCAAGAACTGATAAATAGTGCTATTGAAGCTACTAAAGAAATTGCTAAAACAAGCACTATAAATCAGGTTGGAGAATATATAGAATTGAGCCAAACAACAGACAAAGGAAAAGATAACGAAAGGAAAATATGATAGTATGATTATATCAAAGAATATAAGACAAGCATATTCAGAAGTGGATGAATTTCTAGAACAACTTGATGATATTCACAAAAATCAAATACCAGAAAAATTAAGAAAAGTTTTTAAAAATGAAAAAGACAATACTTATATAAAGCATATTAATTGTTCAATTCCTATAAGTGAACAAAATTTAAAAGAAGAAACATTAGGTATTATTGCTTTATTAAATTTACAGTATTGGTGTAAATATGAGGAAGAAAAGAAAAAATTGTTAGAAAAGTATTCTGAAAACGAAAGAATATATCAAGAAAAATTAAAGGAAAAATATAATCCAGATAATTTATTTAAGAGAAAGCAAGAAAAAATTACAAATGAACAAAATGATAAAACTCAAATAATTCAATATAAAGAATCTTTAATAATAAAATTGTTCAAAAAGATTAAATCTTTTTTGAATTAAAAGCGTGGCACTAAATTGCAAACTCAGAGGAAGATAGATATAATAAACGAATTACCAAAGATAGAGAAAGTTAAAAAAGTACTATGTGGTAGGTGAAAAAATTTGAAAATTACAACAAATTATGATGGAAGTAGTATAGAAATAATAAATAATAATAAAGAATTAAATATAGTAGAATTATCACTAAAAAAAGAAAATAAAAAATATAGTCATTATTATAATTTTAAAGTAGAAAATGAAAAAAAAGAAAAAGGAACTATATTAATAAAAAACATAGATAGCTCACCATATTATTCAAAGGAATCAGTCTATTTACCATATATTAAAAAGCCTCAATCAGAATGGAAAAAAATTGCTTCAAAAACAGTTTCTATACTTAAAGATAGATTAGAAATAAAAATAGAACCAGAAGAAAGTATGGAGATTTCATTAGTGCCAAGATATACACAAAATGAATTAAATGAGTTTATAAGAACTATAAAAAGTGAAAGCAAGATAAAAATAGAAGAAGATATTTTAACAAAGATTGAGTTTGGAGAAAAAAGTGCTCCTACAATATTGGTTATAGGAAGGCAGCATCCTGGAGAAACTCTATCTAGCTTTTTTATAGAAGGAATGATAAAAGCAGCTTTAAGTAACCAAGGAAATTTAAAAAAATATCATTTCATTTTTTTTCCACTAGTTAATGTTACGGGAGTACAAAAAGGAAATCACCGATATACAAATAATGTAGATTATAATAGAAGTTGGAATAAAAAAGATTCACCAAAAGAAATAAAATATCTAAAAGAGCAAATTAAACTAAATGAAATTAAGTACTTTATTGATGTTCATAATGATGAGGTTACAAGCAAGGATTATATAAGGACAGACTTAAATATAGATAAAAAACAAATAGCAAATATTCAGATATTAAAAGATGTAACTAAATTTAGAAGATTTATTAGAGCACTTGTAAAAGAAGGAAAAATAATTAAATTAAAAGATAAAACTGCAAGAGAATATATTAAGAAAAAGTGCAAATGTAAAAGTATTTTATTAGAATTATCAATGAAAGAAGACTATCAAAAAGTAGAAAAAAAAGGATTCGAATTTATATTAGAATTATTAGGAGGAAATAATGAAAAATAAATCTATACTAATATATGTAAAAAATGCTGAAGCACTAACAAATTATATAAGAATGATAAAAAATGGAGAATATGACAATAAATTACCATATAGCATGGAAGTAAGAAAAATGATCGAAGAGTTTTATACAAATGAATGGAATGTTTATTTAGGAACTATTGAAAATTTTGATACAGAAAATGAGATTTTTGAAAAATTATATTATATTAATAAAGATGAAATATTAGATATGAATATAAAAGAAATTAATAAAAAAATATCAATAATGATAATTAGAAATTTAGGTTCTGTAGAATTAAATTTTGAGAGTATAAAAAAGTGTTTAAAATATTTAACAGAAAATTACGAAGGTAAAGTAATAAACAATTCAAAAGCAATGTTAAAAGGAATGACAAAAAACTATTTAACAGAAATTGATTCTAAAGAATTAAAAGAATTTGGAATAATAACTATTCCTACAAAAATATATCCAAAAGATATATCTTTTTTAGAAATATGTAAAGATTATCCAAAAGATAGAGAAAAGTATTTAATAAAACCACTAACAGGAGAATTAAGTAATTCATTAAAATGCTTAAAAGAAATAGATGAAGAATTTTTAAGGTATAAAGAAAGTAAAGTTGGTGGTTGGGTTGTACAACCTATACAAGAAGATATATGGAAAGGGGAATATCAATTATCTTTTTTAGATGGAGAATTAGTTTATGCTCAGAAAAAGGAATATCCTGTACATAAAAAAGACATACCAAGTCAAAAAAATAGAATTATTACAAAATATAAACCCGGTAAAGAAGAAATAGAAAACATTAAAAAATTGATAGAATATTTTTCTAAGTTATATCAATTAGAAATTAATATATGTAGAGTAGACTTTATGAAAGATAATGAAGGAAGGCCTAAATTGTTAGAATTTGAAATGGTTAATCCGGGATTTTTTATAGGATACATGGATGAAAACGATAAAGATATAAAAAATATAACAGAATCAATTAGAAAATATTGTGAAAAAATACTTGATGAAAATTAAAATATAGGAGGTAGTTTTGGATAAACTAGTTTTAATAGATGGAAATAGCATAATAAATAGAGCATTTTATGGAATTATGGGAAACAAAATGCTTATGACAGAAGATGGCACGTATACAAATGCAGTGTACGGATTTTTAAGTATACTTTTTAAAATATTAGAAGATATTGAACCTAAATATTTAGCAATAGCATTTGATTTAAAAGCACCTACCAAAAGGCATGAAATGTATGATAAATATAAGGCGAATAGAAAAGGTATGCCAGATGAGCTTGCAAGCCAAATGCCAATATTAAAAGAAGTGTTACGAGCTATGAATATTTGCATAATAGAAAAAGAAGGATACGAAGCAGATGATATCTTAGGAACACTTGCAAAATGGGGACAAAGAGAGAATTTAGATGTTACTGTACTAACAGGAGATAGAGATAGTTTTCAATTAATAGATAAAAACATAAAGGTAAGAATTCCAAGAACAAAAATGGGAAAAACAGAAACAGAAGACTATACAATGGAAAAAATAAAAGAGGAATATGGATTAGAACCATTAGATTTAATAGAAGTTAAAGGGCTGATGGGTGATACATCAGATAATATTCCAGGTGTCCCAGGAGTTGGAGAAAAAACAGCATTAAATTTGATAAAAGAGTACAAAAATTTAGATGGGGTTTATGAAAATATAGATAAACAAAAAGGAAAATTAAAAGAAAGATTGGAAGAAAATAAGGAGTTAGCATATTTATCAAGAACACTTGGTACTATAGATATAAATGCGCCAATTGAAAAAGACTTAGAAGTATTAAAAAAAGAAGAATGGAACAATGAAGAGGTTTTAAAAATATTTAAAAAACTAAAATTTAATAGATTTATAGACCGCTTCAACTTGCAAAACACTGCAGGAGTTGATGAACACAACGACCCGCAATGTAACAACAAAATAGAATACAAAAAAAATATAAACAATGAAGCATTACAAAAATTAAAAGAAGAAATAATATCAAACCAAACAATGTATTATTATTTAGACGAAAAAGACTTTATAATTTATTCCCAAAGAGATAATATAAACTACTATATAAATAATATTATAGATTTTAAAGAAATATTTGAAAATCAAAATGTATTAAAATGCAGCTATAAACAAAAAGAAAATTATATAATATTATGGAAAAATAATATAGATGCAAAAAATCTGATGTTTGATGTAAGCTTAGCAGGGTATATTTTAAATTCTAATATAAATAAATATACTATTGAATATTTAGCAAATGAATATTTAGAGCTAGATATTGAGGCATATTTAGAAAATATGGGACTAGCTAGCAAAAAAACAGAACAGATAAATTTGTTTGATAATGTTAAAGAAAATGAAATAGAAAAAACACATATTTATCCATATATAATATTTAAACTATATAATATTTTAACAGATAAAATGAAACAGGAGAATAGTTTTGACTTATTTATAGATATAGAAATGCCACTTGTAGAAGTTTTGGCAAGTATGCAATATGAAGGAATTTATATTGATAAAAATGAACTTATAGAATTTGGAAAAGAACTTCAAGTAAAAATAAATATTCTAACTAAAGAAATTTATGAACTTACAGGAGAAGAATTTAATATAAATTCTACAAAACAATTAGGAGAAGTTTTGTTTGAAAAATTAGGATTAACAGCAATAAAGAAAACAAAAATAGGATATTCAACAGATGTAGATGTATTAGAAAAAATTAAAAATGAACATCCAGTAATTGAAAAAATATTAGAATATAGGCAAATTCAAAAATTAAATTCTACTTATGTAGAAAGCTTAATTCCATATATAGATGAAACAAGTAGAATTCATTCTAAATTCCATCAAACAGTTACAACAACAGGAAGAATTAGTTCGACAGATCCTAACTTACAAAACATACCTACAAGAATGGAACTTGGAAAAAAACTAAGGAGAGTATTTAAACCAAAGGAAGGATGCTTGTTTGTAGATGCAGATTATTCTCAAATAGAGCTTAGAGTTTTAGCACATATTTCCGAAGATATAAATATGATAGAAGCTTTTAATAATAACGAAGATATTCATGCACAAGCCGCTTCTAAAGTGTTTAATACTCCAATACAAGAAGTAACAAAAGAGCAAAGGTCAAATGCAAAAGCTGTTAATTTTGGAATAGTATATGGTATTAGTGATTTTGGACTTGGAGAACAGCTTGGAGTTTCAAGGAAAAAAGCAAAAGAATATATAGAACAATATTTAGAAAAATATAATGGTATAAAAGAATTTATGACAAATATCGTAGAAGAAACAAAACAAAAAGGATATGTAGAAACACTTTATCATAGAAGAAGGTATATTCCAGAACTTAAATCGAATAATTATATGGTAAGACAATTTGGAGGAAGGGTAGCAATGAATACTCCAATACAAGGAACTGCCGCAGATATTATGAAAATTGCTATGATAAACGTATATAATAGATTAAAAGAAAATAATTTAAAATCTAAAATACTTGTTCAAGTACATGATGAATTATTAATAGAGACATATTCAGAAGAAAAAGAACAAGTAAAAGAAATTTTAAAAACAGAAATGGAAAATGTAATAAACCTAAAAGTGCCCTTGCTTGCAGAAATAGAAGAAGGGGACACTTGGTATGAAGCTAAATAATAAACAAAAAGTTAATAGTAAATAAGAAAAGAAGGAGATAATATAAAATTATGAATGAACTATTAAAATATATAAAAATAAAGAATAATGAATTAAAATTCAAATTATCAGATATAATTCAAATTGCAGCAACACCAAAAAAAGAAAGAGTTTTTTATTTATTAAATAAATTAGTTGGAAATCATTTAGAAGTAAAACCAAATAAAATAAAAGCGGTAGGACATATCTTAGCTTCACTCGTTTATAAAGGAAAAATAGATACTAATATTTTGTCGGAATATATAAAAGAAAATTTAAATAATGATGATGTAATAGAAAAAGAATTAAGTAAATATATTGAACCACAGGAAAAAGTTTTTGTATTAGGTTTAGCAAAAAGTGCAACTGCAATAGGAATGGCTACTGCAGAAGCAATAAAAGATTCATACTATTTATCAACAGTAAGAGAAACTCCTATGAACATGAAATATTTATTTGATTTTGAGGAAAATCATACTTTATTAACAACTCACAGATGTTATTTAAAGGAAGTTTCAGAATTAGAAGAAGCTAATCATATTATTATAGTAGAAGATGAAATTACAACAGGAAACACAATTATAAATTTAATTGATAAAATATCACAATTTTCTAATGCAAAAAAAATTAGTATTGTTACTATATTAAATTTTAGTAATAAACATTTCACTAAAAAATTAATGAAAATTGGAGATAAGCTTAATATACAAATTAAAGTACATGAAATACTAAAAGGTAAATTAAGATATGAAAAACTTAATAAAAAAACTGTTGAATTAGCAGAAAATAATATTAATAATATAGATGTAATAAAAGAAACTACTTCTATAAAAAACATTAATAAATATAATAAAATAATTATAAAGACAAATAATATAGAGCACGAAATGATGGAAAAATCAGGATGTTTTGGAGTTTCATTTAATGAAATACAAGAAATAGAAGTAAAAGCAAAAGAAATCGCCGAAATTATTAACAGTAATCATAAAAAAGTATTAGTTATATCTTATGGAGAAAATATGTATGTTCCATCTAGAATTGCTTATTATATTAATAAAAATGCAGATTTTAAATGTATTACACGAAATAGAATACTTGCAAAAAACAAACAATATTATCCAATAGAACAATGTACAGCATTTAATATTGATGGAATAGAGTACTATTTATACAATAAAAATAAAATAGAAAAGGAATATGAAAAAGTATATTTTATAGTAGATAGAGATATTAATGTAAAATTAACTAATAATACAGAAATCATAAAGATTTAGATAATATACTAAAAAAATAATAAGGAGATGAAATTGAAAAAGTTAGTTAAATTCTTAATAGTAATTATTATATTTTTATTACTATGCTTTATTATATTTAAAGTAGTAGAATTATATAGAATAGTAATGAAAAAAGTATATCCATTAAAATATACTGAATATGTAGAAAAATATGCTGAAGAATACAAAATAGATAAATATTTAGTATATGCAATAATAAAAGCTGAAAGTAATTTTAATGAAAATGCAAAATCTAATAGCAATGCAATAGGTCTTATGCAAATTATGGAAGCAACGGCTGTAGAAACAGCTAATAAAATGGATTTAGATGTAACAGAAGAACAATTATTTGAGCCAGAATTAAATATACAATTAGGAACAATGTATTTTGCAGAAGTACTAAATAAATATGACAACAATTATGGAATGGCGATTATTGCATATAATGCAGGAATCGGAAATGTGGATAAATGGATAGAAGAAGGAATAATAAAAGAAGATGGGACAGACTTAGAAAATGTACCATTTAAAGAAACAAATAATTATGTAAGAAGAATTTTAAGGAATTATGAAATATATAAAGGTTTGTACCAATAAATTGTAATTTGTTGTTGTAAATTTATTTAATAATATGTAGGGGCAGGGTTCCATCCCTGCCCGTAAAATGAACAGGAACAATATTTTATCGGGTCGGCGTGGAAACCGACCCCTACAACATTTGCAATTAATTTTGTCACACAAATTACAATTTATCTTGTTATATAAATCAATAAGGTATATAATAATTAAAAAATAAGGAGTGATAAGTATGTCGATATTAGTAACAGGTGGTGCAGGGTATATAGGAAGCCATACAGTAGTAGAATTATTGGAAAAAAATGAAGATTTAGTTATAGTAGATAACTTTGTAAATAGTAAACCAGAGGCTTTAGATAGAATAAAAAAAATAACAGGTAAAGATTTTGAGTTTTATGAAGTAGATATACTAGATGAAGAAAAATTAGAAAAAGTATTTATAGAAAATAATATAGAATCTGTAATACATTTTGCAGGACTAAAAGCAGTTGGAGAATCTGTTGAAAAACCAATAGAGTATTATCATAATAATATAACAGGAACATTAGTGTTATTAAAATTAATGAAAAAATATTATTGCAAAAAAATAGTATTTAGTTCATCTGCAACCGTATATGGAGATCCTGAAATTGTTCCAATAACAGAAGATTGCAAAACAGGAGGAACAACTAATCCTTATGGTACATCAAAATTATTTATAGAAAGAATTTTGCAAGATACAAGTGTTGCAGATAGTGAGGTTAGTGTAGCCCTACTTAGATATTTTAATCCAATTGGAGCACATAGCAGTGGATTAATTGGAGAGGACCCAAATGATATACCAAACAATTTAATGCCATATATAACAGGAGTAGCAAGTGGAAAATTAGAAATATTAAGTGTATTTGGAAATGATTATCCTACAAAAGATGGTACAGGAGTAAGAGATTATATACATGTAGTAGATTTAGCAAAAGGACATTTAAAAGCATTAGACAAAATAAGAAAAGAAGCGGGAGTTCAAATTTATAATTTAGGTACAGGAAACGGATATTCTGTATTGGATTTAGTAGAAACATTTGAGAAAGTAAACAACATAGAAGTTAAACGTAAAATTGCACCAAGAAGACCAGGAGATATAGCAGTATGCTATGCAGACCCTACAAAAGCAAAAAAAGAACTAGGATGGACTGCTGAAAAAGGAATAGAAGATATGTGCAAAGATGCATGGAATTTTATAATAACAAATAAATAATTTTCTTTTTTCAGACGGACTCTTTTTAGACTTTTTTCTAAAAAGAGTCCGTCCGAAAAAAGAAACAGAAAAGAGGGAAGAAAAATGAAAAAACTAAAAGCAATATTAAATCACATATTTATTGATGGATTAACAGGAATGGCATGGGGACTATTTTCTACTTTAATAATTGGACTAATTTTAACACAAATTGGAGGATTTATTCCAAATAGAATAGGAGAAATAATTGTTATAATAGGAAAAATAGCATCTGCTTTAACAGGTGCTGGAATAGGAATAGGGGTTGCAAGTAAATTTAAATCTGGTACATATGCTACAGTATCAGCAGCTATTGCAGGCATGATTGGTGCATTTGCAACAAAAATATTAGCAGGAGAAGTTTTTACAGAAACAGGAGCAATTGTATTTGTAGGACCGGGAGAACCATTAGGTGCATTTATAGCAGCATTAGTAGGAATAGAAATAGGTAATTTAATAACAGGAAAGACAAAAGTAGATATAATTTTAGTACCACTTGCAACTATTCTTTCAGGAGCGGTAGTTGGATTATTAATAGGACCTACAATTTCTAGTTTTATGACAGCTTTAGGTTCACTAATTAACTGGTCAGTTGAAAGACAACCAATAATAATGGGTATATTAGTATCAGTAATAATGGGTATGATTTTAACACTTCCGATAAGTTCAGCAGCAATAGCAATAATTTTAAACTTAAGTGGACTTGCAGCAGGTGCAGCAACAGTAGGATGCTGTGCGAATATGATAGGATTTGCAGTGGCAAGTTTTAAAGAAAACAAATTTGGAGGATTAATATCACAAGGTTTAGGAACATCAATGCTTCAAGTACCAAATATAATGAAAAAACCGGTAATTTGGCTTCCAGCAATAGTAGCAAGTGCAATACTTGGACCTTTATCTACAACAATATTTAATATGACAAATAATGCATCAGGAGCAGGAATGGGAACAGCAGGTTTAGTTGGACAATTTATGACATGGGAAACTATGAGTAGTACAGAAGAACCTTTTATACTAGTAATTAAAATATTATTATTGCATTTTATTTTACCAGGATTAATTGCATGGATAACATCATACATATTAAGAAAGAAAAATATAATAAAAGATGGAGATATGAAATTGCAAGCAGAAAATTAATTAAATATTAAGAAAATAAATTGTAATTTGGCGGTGTGATGTGGGATGTGTGAGGTGTGCTTTTAGGGAAGGTCTTCGTAAGCTTTACCTTAATTTCACACTTCCCACCTCGCACTTCACATTTTCATACAAATTACAATTTGTTTTCCAACAATTCATTTTTCAAATCCCATAATTTCTGAGATAAATCTACATAGTATTTATGTGGATTTTTTATACGTTTAACTTCGGTCCATAATGTGTTTAGTTCTTGTTTTGCATTTTCTGATATAATTTTTAAATCTGGAGAATTATATACTAAATTTCCATTATCAAATATTAATTCTTGAAGAGGTCTTACTGTATAATTTTTTAAAGTTTTCTTTTTCCAAGGTGAAGTTGGGTCAAATATTGTATAATTATCTTCTGGAATAATTTCGTCATTAAGTGTAATTACATCAGCTAAAGCCTTATTTGTTGTTTTATCATAGAATCTATAAACTTTTTTAAATCCTGGATTAGTAATTTTAATTGTATTATTAGATACTTTTATTTTAGGAATTAGAGTTCCTTCTTTTTCTATTGCAACTAATTTATAAACTCCGCCAAAAACAGGATTACTTTTGGCAGTAATTAAATTTTCACCAACACCAAATAAGTCTATTTTTGCGCCTTCTTCTAATATAGAAGTAATAACATATTCATCAAGAGCATTTGTACCACATATTTTACAATCTTCAAATCCAGCCTCATCTAAAATGGTTCTAATTTTTTTAGAAAGATAAGATAAATCTCCACTATCTAATCTTACAGCATTTGGCCTATATCCTTTTGGGACAATTACTTCATTAAAAACTCTAATTGCATTTTTTATACCAGAATTTAATGTATCATATGTATCTATTAGTAAAGTACAAGTATCAGGATAAGTTTCAGCATATGCTTTAAAAGCTTCATATTCAGAATCAAATGCTTGTATAAAACTATGTGCCATTGTTCCACTTGCAGGAACATTCCATTCTTTTGCTGTTAAAACACAAGAAGTTCCGCACGCACCCTCCAATTATTGCAGCTCTTGCACCTAAAACTGCAGCATCAACACTATGAGCTCTTCTGGCACCAAATTCCATAACAGTACGTCCTTTAGCAGCATTTACAATTCTACTGGCTTTTGTAGCAATTAAAGATTGATGATTAATTAAGCAAAGCAGAGTTGTTTCTAATAGTTGTGCTTCTATAAGTGGGGCTTTTACAGTAATTAATGGTTCATTTGGAAATACAACAGTACCTTCTGGAACAGCCCAAATATCACCTGTAAATTTAAAAGATTTAAGATAGTTTAAAAAATCAACAGAAAAAATATTTTTGGTTCTTAAATAATTAATGTCATCATCATTAAATTTTAAGTTTTTAACATAATCAATAATTTGTTCTAAACCTGCAAAAATTACATAACCACCATTATCAGGAATTTCTCTAAAAAATAAATCAAAGTAGGCAATTTCATTAGTCATATTTTTGACAAAATAACCATTTGACATTGTAAATTCGTAAAAGTCTGCAACTAATTCTAATTTTCTATTATCCATAATACTAATCTCCTTTGTTTTTTTATATATTATATCACTTGTGTCAAGTTATAAAAAAAGAAAACCCCCCCTATGAGCAAAGACTCAGGGGGGGAAAAGGTGGGAGTTACTTCGAGGAGAAGATAATCCCAATTTTGGGCTGTGCAATTCCGCGCAGCTCATCCCAGCTTAAGCCCAATGAATGGGCTTCCCAAGTGGACGAAGAGAAGTCGAAACCTCTCATTTCATCCCAGGACAGGGATGTTGAGCAACCACTTTCATTAATGAAGAATGACATAAGGCATTCTTCCTCTGAAGGAAAGAACTCATTCACTTTCTCGGAAAGCTCTTTCCTTTGAGAAGGGGTCAGCTTCAACAAAAATGTTAAGGCAAATTCTTCCTCAACGGAGAGACTTTTGCCTGCTCTGCCTATGCAGAGTTTGGGAGACACTTCCCCACTGATGTGGGGTGGAAGATGTTGTGACAGCATCTTCCTTTCGTATGGGTACAACATATAGGTACCCTCCTTTTTTTAGAATTACTGACGGATAAACCAATCAGTACTTTAATTGTATCATAGTTTACAAAAAATATCAAATTTTATCTGTTGACATATCCAATTTATGGGAATATAATTACAAACGCGATAGATGCCTCTATGATCAGCGACACACGACAAATAGTAATATTTTATTCAACAAGGTATTAATATTCTAATTTTTATGATATAATTTAACACATATTAGGGGATGAAATAATGAAAAAAATATATATTGTATTAACATACACAGGGACTGTACTTGCTAATATTGTAAAATTTTACACTAAAGAAAGATATTCTCATGTTTCTATTGGCTTAGATTCAGAATTAAAAGAATTATATTCTTTTGGAAGATTAAATCCATATAATCCATATAAAGGAGGATTTATACATGAAGGAATAAATAAAGGAACTTTTAAAAGATTTAGAAAGACAATAGGAGCTGTATATTCTTTAGAAATAGAGAACAAGCAATATGAAAAAATTGTAAAAACAATAGAAAAAGTAAAGAATAATAAAGAAAAATATAAATTTAATATTATAGGTTTATTTTCAGTAAGTATAAATAGAAAGTATAAAAAAGAAAATTCATTTTATTGTGCAGAATTTGTAAAGTATTTATTAGAAAAAAGTTTTAATAAAAAACTTTTACCAGAAATAGTAAAACCAATGGATTTTTTAGAATTAGACAATTTAGAGTTGGTTTATGAAGGTATTTTTAGAGAATATAACAATTCTAGAGAATATGCAGAAACAATAATAGAAACAATTAGATAATTTAAGAAGTGCGATGTGCGATGTGGGATGTGTGAGGTGTGCTTTTATGAATAATCTTCGAAGGCTATACCCTAATTTCACACTTCGCACCTCTCACTTCACACTTCTATATAAATCACAATCCATTTAAATATTTCGTACTAATTTGAAAGGAGATAAAATGTCAGAACAATTTTCAAGAACAGAATTACTAATTGGAAAAGAAAACTTAGATAAGTTAAAAAAAGCAAAAGTAGCAATATTTGGAATAGGTGGAGTAGGTTCCTATGTTGTAGAAGGATTAGTAAGAGCAGGAATTCAAAATTTTGTTTTAGTAGATAATGATACACTTTCTTTAAGCAATTTAAATAGACAATTAATAGCGACTACTAAAACAATAGGAAAACCAAAAGTGGAAATTGCAAAACAAAGAATTTTAGAAATAAATCCAGAAGCACAAGTAGAAATTTATCAAGAATTTTTTTTCCCAGAAACTGAAGGAATATTAGATAAAACAATAGATTATATAGTGGATGCAATAGATACAGTAACGTCTAAAATTGAATTAGTGCTAAGAGCTAATAAATTAGAAATTCCAATTATATCTAGCATGGGAACAGGAAATAAATTAGATTCAACTAAATTTGAAGTAACTGATATTTACAAAACAAGTGTATGTCCTTTAGCAAAGGTTATGAGAAAAGAATTAAAACAAAGAGGCATAAAAAAACTAAAAGTGGTTTATTCTAAGGAAGAACCAATAAAAGTAAAAACAAACACAATATATAAAAAACAAACCCCAGGAAGTATATCTTTTGTTCCATCAGTTGCAGGGTTAATAATAGCAGGAGAAGTAATTAAAGATATTTGTTCATAGGAGAAAATAAGTTATGGCTATACAAATTATTTTAATAATAATAGGCTTTGTTTTATTAATAAAAGGTGCGGATTTATTGGTAAATAGTGCAAGTAATATAGCTAAAAAATTTCATATACCAGAAATAATAATTGGTTTAACAGTTATATCAATAGGAACTTCACTTCCAGAATTATTTATTAGTATAACTTCTGCAAACAACGGATATTCAGATATGTCAATAGGAAACGTTATAGGAAGTAATATTTCAAACCTTCTTTTAATATTAGGACTATCTTCAATAATAAAGTCAATAGAATTTAAAAAAGAAACAAAATTAATAGAAATACCTCTTTGTTTTTTTATAACAGTTTTATTTTTTACTATTTGTAATATAGAGCAAAATGTTACAAGAATAGAAGGCTTTGTTTTTATATTTCTATTTATATTGTTTATTATATATACAATAGTTATGGCTTTTAAAGGAGAAAAATTTGATAAAATAGATAAAAGTATAAATAACAAAAGTGCAAATTTTGAAAAAAAATCTACTTTTAAAGATATATGTTTTATTATATTAGGAATTATAGGATTAAAATTTGGAGGAGATTTTACAGTAGAAAATTCAGTTATTATTGCTAAAACACTTGGATTAAGTGAAAAAATAATAAGTATAACTATACTCGCACTAGGAACAAGCCTTCCAGAATTAGTGACAAGTATTTCTGCTGCTATAAAGGGAAAAAGTGATATTGCAATTGGAAATATATTGGGTTCAAATATATTTAATATATTACTAATAATAGGAATATCAGCAATAATAAAGCCTGTTATTTATAATTTAAGTTATAATACAGATATTATGATATTAGTATTAGTAACAACTATATTAATGATATTTCCACTAATTCCACCTAAAAATAAAATGAGTAGAGTAAATGGAATTATTTATGTTAGTATGTATTTTGGATATATAATAAGATTATTTTTGATATAAAGGAGAAAATAGAATATAAAATGAATAAAAAACGAGTATTATTAGGGATGAGTGGTGGAGTAGATAGTAGCACAGCTGCAGTACTTCTAAAAGAACAAGGATATGAGGTTATAGCAATTACTATGAAACTTCTTGATAAAGAATTTAGTGATGAAGATGCAAAAAAAGTTTGTGAATATTTAAATATTCCTCATTATACTGTTGATTACACAGAAGAATTTAATAAAAACGTAATAGATGATTTTTGCAATTGTTATGCAAATTGTAAAACACCTAATCCATGTATAGAATGTAATAAATACTTAAAATTTGGTCTTATGTATGAGAAAGCAAAAGAATTAGGATGTAATTTTATTGCAACAGGGCATTATGCAAAAACAGAATTTAGTGAACTATATAATAAATGTGTAATAAAAAAAGCGGAATCAATTAAAAAGGACCAAAGTTATGTTTTATGGAGTATTCCAAAAGATGTAGTAGATAAAGTTTTATTTCCACTAGCAGATTACACAGATAAAATCGAAATTAGAAAAATAGCTGAAAATTACAATTTACCAGTAGCAAATAAAAAAGATAGCCAAGATATATGTTTTATACCAGATGGAAATTATAAAAAATTCTTAGAAGAAAATTCTGATATAAAGCCAGTTAAAGGTAATATAGTAAATTCTAAAGGAGAAATTTTAGGAAAACATAATGGATTATATTATTATACAATAGGGCAAAGAAAAGGTCTTGGCATATCAAATCCTGTACCTCTATTTGTTCTAGGATTTAATAAAGAAAAAAATGAAGTAATAGTAGGAGAAGAAAAAGAGCTTTATAAAAAAGAACTATTAGTAGAAGATGTAAATATATTGTTATTTGATGAAATAAAAGAACCTTTAGGGGTTATGACAAAAACAAGATATTCTGCAAGAGAGTTTGCAAGTACAATTTATCCTACTGAAGATAATAGTAAAATAAAAGTAGTATTTGATGAACCACAACGAGCAATAACACCAGGACAATCTGCTGTATTTTACATAGATGATGTATTAGTTCGGAGGCGGAAAAATTGTGTAGGCAGTGTGAAGTGAGAGGTGGGAAGTGTGAAATTAGAAAAGAGCCTACGAAGGATAGCTATAAAAACACACCTCACACATCCCACATCACACCTCTAAATTACAATTTTAATAAGGAGAAAATATGAAAGAAAATATTCCAGAATTTTTACAAGAAATATTATTAAACGAATATGGAGAAAAACTAACAAACCAAATAATAAATGGCTATACAAAAAATAGACCAACAACATTAAGAGTAAATACATCAAAAGTAAATATAGAGGATATAAAGCAAACCTTAAAAGAATTAAAAATAATTTTTAAAGAAGTACCATGGAATGAAACAGCAATTATAATTGAAGATATAAAAGAAAATGAAATTAAAGAACTAGACATTTATAAAAATGGAGAAATATATCTTCAAAGTTTATCTTCTATGATACCACCATTTGTAGTTAACCCAAAAGAAGGAGAGAATATATTGGATATGGCAGCTGCTCCAGGTGGGAAAACAACACAAATGGCAAATTTATCTAATAATAAAGCTATGATTACAGCGTGCGAAAAGAATAAAATAAGAGCAGAGCGATTAAAATACAACTTAGAAAAGCAGGGCACATCAAGAGTTACAGTTATGCTAAAAGATGCAAGAAAATTAGATGACTTTTTCTCATTTGATAAAATTTTATTAGATGCTCCGTGTAGTGGAAGCGGAACTTTAAATTTAAATCAAACGGATATAGAAAAAGTGTTTACAAAAGAATTAGTAGAAAGGTCTATAAAAACACAAAAAGAATTGTTAAAAAAAGCAGTAAAAATCTTAAAAACAAATGGAGAACTTATTTATTCTACTTGTTCTATTTTAAAAGAAGAAAATGAAAAAGTTGTAGAAGAAATATTAAAGTTAGGAAATGTAGAAATAGTTCCAATAGATGCAGAAAAATTTAAAGATATACCACTTCTGCCAGTAAACATAGAAGGAACAATTTGTGTATGTCCAAATGAACTGTACGAAGGTTTTTTCGTTGCAAAATTAAGAAAAAATTTGTAGGGGTCGCACTCCTGGGCGACCCTCAATTATGTTTTTGCGGGTCGCCGAGAACTGCGCCCCCTACTGATAAAATGTAATAACAAAACATGCATAAAGTATTTAAATTAGCAAATAATATATTTGAAATAGGAAAGGAGAGGAAACTATGGAAAATATATTAAATAATTTAAATACTTTTTTAAGTGATTTAAATGTTTTTTACCGAAAATTACAAAATTATCATTGGAATATTAAAGGTAAAGATTTCTTTGTAATACATTCTAAATTAGAGGAATACTATAACGAAATAAATTCTGAAATTGATGAGGTGGCAGAACATATTTTGACATTGGGAGGACAACCTCTAGGAACATTAAAAGATTATATGAATGAGACTAAAATTACAGAAGCGGAAAATAAAAAAGTTGATTCTAATTTGGTATTTAGTGAAATTACAAAAGATTTTTCTACACTATTGCAAGATGTAGTAGAAATAAAAACGAAAGCAGATGAAAACGAAGAGTATAAAACATCTGCATTAATGGATAGTTTTGTAGAAAGTTATTCTAAAAAATTATGGATGTTAAAACAAAGTATGGAATAATGGTAGGGGTCGGCCTTGGTCGACCCTGAAAAGATATTTACAATTATAAAATCAAATGTTATAATTATTCCAACAATTTATAGAAATGGAGTAAATTTAATGGAAAATAACAAAAAAGATTTAAAAAAATGGACTATATTAATTTTATTAATAATTATAGCGTATTGGGCAATTAATAATTTGAGTATAATAGGCAATTGTATTAGCAATATATTACATATTATATTTCCGTTTCTTCTTGGTGGATGTCTAGCATTTGTATTAAATATTCCAATGACTTTTTTTGAAAAGAAAATATTAAAGGAAAATAATAAAAAGAAAAACAAAAAAAAGAATAAGAAACTAGTAAGAATAACATCAATAATATTTGCAATTTTAGTTATATTGCTGGTAGTAGCATTAATAGTTACTTTAATATTGCCAAAGTTAATTGATATAGTGAATTTATTAATAGGTAATATACCGTATTATACTGAACAAATAACAAAAATATTTGAAAATTATGGAGCTAATATAACAGACATAAATACTATAATAAAAAATGCAAATATTGATATGAATGAAATAAAAGATAAAATTATAGCACAAATTCCAACATTATTAACATCATCAATATCAATAGTTAGTAATATAATTAGTGGAATTGCTACTTTCTTGATTGCTATAGTTTTTGCAATTTACATATTAGTAGACAAAGAAAAATTACAAAATCAGGTAACTAAAATATTGTATGCTTACTTAAATAAAGAAAAAGCAAATAAAATAATAAATATAGGAAGAGTATCAAAAAATATATTTAAAAGTTTTTTAACAGTTCAATGTTTGGAAGCAACAATATTAGGTACACTTTGTGTAGTAGGATTATTAATTTTTAAAATCCCATATGCTGTGCCAATTGGTGTATTAATAGGTGTAACAGCATTAATACCAATAGTAGGTGCATTTATAGGTGTTATAATAGGTTCTATATTAATATTATCAGTTAGTCCAATAAAAGTTATAACATTTGTAATATTTGTACTTGTATTGCAACAAATAGAAGGAAACTTAATTTATCCAAGAGTTGTAGGAAACTCAATTGGATTACCAGGAATGTGGGTGCTTGCAGCGGTTTCTATAGGTGGAAGTATAGGCGGAATTTTGGGAATGCTATTAGGAGTACCAACAGCAACAATAATATATACATTGTTAAGAAAAAATGTATATAAAAAATTAGAACAAAAGAGTAATGAATAAGAACAAAATTTAAAAATGTAGAGTAAATGTAGGGGCGATTTTAATCGCCCGCTTCTTACGTAGCGAGGTCGAACAATGTTCGACCCTACAAATTTTTATAAGTAGCAAAAAAAGGAGAAGATAAAATGATAGTATGGATTTTATTAATAGTATTAGGATTTGTTTTATTAATTAAAGGAGCAGATTTATTGGTAGATGGTGCAAGTAATATAGCTAAAAAGTTTCATATACCAGAAATTATAATAGGTTTAACTATTGTATCAATAGGAACATCACTTCCAGAATTATTTGTTAGTATAACATCAGCTATAGATGGATATCCAGATATGGCAATAGGAAATGTTGTGGGAAGTAATATTGCAAATATGCTTTTAATATTAGGAATGTCAGCCATAATAAAATCAATTGCGTTTAAAAAAGAAACTAGATTAATTGAAATTCCAATATGTTTAGCAGTATCAATTGTTTTTATGATATTATGCAATATAGGACAAGATGTAACAAGAATTGATGCTGGAATTTTGCTAGCACTATTTGTGTTATTTATCATATACACAATAGTAATGGCATTTAAAGGAAATGAATTTGAAAAAAACGAAGCAGAAGAAAAAATAGATGATAAAACAAATGAATCTTTAATAAAAAATATAATATATATTATTCTAGGGATAATTTTATTAAAAATAGGAGGAGACTTTACAGTAGATAATGCGGTTAATGTTGCAAAGTTTTTTAACTTAAGTGAAAAATTAATAAGTGTTACAATATTAGCAGTTGGAACAAGTCTTCCAGAATTAGTTACAAGTGTTTCTGCTGCAATAAAAGGGAAAAGCGATATTGCAATTGGAAATATTATAGGTTCAAATATATTTAATATGCTACTTATAGTAGGTATATCAGCATTAATTAAACCAATAGTGTATAATTTAAGTTATAATATAGATATGGTATTTGCAATTTTAGCTACATTAGTACTTGCATTATTCCCAATAATACCACCTAAAAATAAAATGACAAGAACAAATGGAATAATTTATGTTATTATATATATTGTATATTTAGTTACATTATTTGTGAAATAAGAGATCATAGAAATAATTTTAAAAAATATTACTATGCAGAATGGAGAGTTAATGTAGGGGTCGGCCTTGGTCGACCCTTAAAAAACTTTTTCTAGAACTAAAAAATACTTACAATATGGAAGAATGTGGAAAAAACGATTGACAATAAAATTACCTAGGTATATATTATTAGATAAGTGTAATATAATAATTTAAAAGGAGATATAAATGTTACAGATTAAAAAAATATCAAAGCAATATAAAACTGGAGATTTAATTCAAAATGCTTTAAAAGATGTAAGCTTAAATCTTAGAGATAATGAATTTGTGTCAATATTAGGACCATCAGGGTCTCGGAAAAACAACATTACTTAATATTATAGGTGGTTTGGACCGCTATGACAAAGGTGATTTAATTATAAATAATGTTTCAACAAAGAATTATAAAGATAGAGATTGGGATTCTTATCGTAACCACACAATTGGTTTTGTTTTTCAAAGCTATAATTTGATACCTCACCAAACAGTACTAGCAAACGTAGAACTTGCTTTAACAATTGGTGGTATTTCAAAAAGAGAAAGAAAGAGAAGAGCTTTAGAGGCATTAGATAAAGTAGGATTAAAAGACCAAGCACATAAAAGACCAAATCAAATGTCTGGTGGGCAAATGCAAAGAGTTGCAATTGCAAGAGCATTAGTAAATAATCCAGATATTCTACTTGCAGATGAACCAACAGGTGCATTAGATACAGAAACAAGTGTGCAAGTAATGGAACTTCTAAAACAAGTTGCAAATGACCGTTTAGTTATAATGGTTACACACAATCCAGAACTTGCTGAAGAGTATTCAACAAGAATTGTTAAATTAAAAGATGGAGAAATTATAGGGGATACAAATCCTTTTAACATAGATGAAAAAAATATAGAAAAACCAAAACACAAGAATTTAGGAAAATCATCAATGTCAATATTTACAGCATTTTCTTTAAGTTTAAACAATTTATTTACTAAAAAAGCTCGTACAATTCTTACTGCTTTTGCAGGTTCTATTGGTATAATAGGTATTGCATTAATATTAGCATTATCAACAGGTTTCCAAAATTATATAGATAAAATACAAGAAGATACTTTAACATCATATCCACTAACAGTAACTTTAGAAACTGCTGATACTGCATCTATGCTTCTTTCCATGGTTGCGGAGAGTGAAGAAGAAGCCCAAGAAGGAACTGTTAAAGAAAATCAAACTATAGCAAATATGTTTTCAAAAATAGGAACAAATGATTTAAAATCTTTTAAAACCTACTTGGAAGAAAATTCAAATAAAGTAAATCAAATGGTGTCACTTGTTCAATATCAATACGGAATTAGTCCATTAATTTATACAAAAAATGTTAATCAAGAAATAACACAGCTTAATCCTAGTAAAATGATGGCTACGTTGAGTGGTACAGACACTACTATGATGAGTAGTATGAGTTCAAGTATGGGCGTTTCTACATCTGTATTTAATCAAATAATAGATAGTAGAAAAATGTTAGAATCTCAATATAATGTAATTGCAGGAAGATGGCCTGAAAAATATGATGAGGTAATAATAATATTACCTGATGAAAATTCTATATCAGATTTATTACTATATAGTTTAGGACTAAGAGATGATAAAGAATTAGAAGATATGCTTGCTACAATAATGAAGGGAGAAAAAGTTGAAAATGTAAATTCGCCACTAGAATTAACTTATGAAGAATTAATGAATACAGAATTAAAACTAATAGATGCTACTGCAACATATAAATACAATGATAAATATGATGTATATGAAAGTATGACAGATGATAAAGGGTTTATGAAAAATATATATGATAATGCTATTAATTTAAAAGTAGTTGGAATCATATGTCCTAAAAGCGATTCAAGTATGATGTCTGGAGTTGGATATACAAAAGCACTTACAGAACATGTTATAAATAAAGCATCACAATCTGAAATAGTAAAAAAACAATTAGCAAATGAAGAAATAAATGTATTTAGTAATAAACGTTTTGATGATGATAGTAAAGAAACATCAATTGATTTTGACGATTTAGTTACAATTGATACAAATGCATTAAATTCAGCATTTGGTGGAGGCATAAGTGAGAAAGAAATTTCTAAAATGACTGAAGGCTATATGAGCGAAATTTCTTCTGCAATTACAACTGATACAAGTAAAGCACAAACAGCGTTTACAGATACGTTAGTTAATTTAGTTACTGATATGTTAAATGAATATATAACCAATAACCAAACAGCAGGTGTTGCTGTAATAAAACTTAGTGATGTAGAAACTATTGTAAACGACTTTATGAATAAAGAAAATACTAAAACAAAACTTGCGCAGTTAGAAGCAGAATATATAATTCCACAAAGTGAATTTTCTAAAATATATTCAGAAGCAATTAAAGGATTTTTAACAGAATATATAAAAATGACTTCAACTGACAAAGAAAATCCTAGTGCATTTTTAGTACTAGATGCTGTAGAACCAATGGTAAAAGCATTAGCACAAAATGAGCTTATACTTGCAAGTTCACAAAAAGTTGCTTCAGGAATGGTTGAAGCTAGCATGCAAAAAACAATACTTACTAAAGTTGGAGAATTAACTGGAAAGTTGATGGAGGAAGTAGCAAGTGGATTTAATGTAGATGAAGAAAAAATAGCATCAGCTTTCCAAATGAATATAGATGAAGAAGAAATGAGAAGATTATTTGAAACAATGGCTTCTCCAAACAGCACTCAAAATGCTACTACAAATTTAATATTACTTGGCTATCAAGATATAAACGAGCCATCTTCAATTTCTTTCTATTTTAAGGATTTTGATTCTAAAGAATTATTTATTAATTTTATAGATGAATATAACAAAAAGATGGAAGCGGAAGATGATGAAAAAATAATAAAATATACTGATATAACAGGAATATTAATGTCATCAGTTTCTGTAATTGTAGATAGTGTTAGTTATGTTTTAATAGCATTTGTTAGTATTTCATTAATAGTTTCTTCTATAATGATAGGAATAATAACATATATATCAGTATTAGAAAGAACAAAAGAAATAGGAGTACTAAGAGCAATAGGTGCTTCAAAAAGAAATATTTCATCAATATTTAATGCAGAAACATTTATTGTTGGACTATTTGCAGGATTAATTGGTATAGGAGTTTCGCTATTATTGTTAATACCAATTAACAGCATAATACATGCGGTAACAGGAAATCCTGATATAGTAGCAGTACTTCCAATACCAGCAGCAATAGTACTTATATTATTAAGTGTAATATTAACATTAATAGGTGGAATAATCCCATCAAAGAAAGCAGCAAAGAAAGATCCAGTACTTGCATTAAGAACGGAATAATTTATGAAAAGATTAGATGTATAAAAATCTAATCTTTTTATTGAATATTTTAAAAATATATAATAATATTAATATGCATTAAAATTAAACCAAGGAGAATAGAAATATGGAAATAACAAGACCGGTAGTTATGGAAATAAATTTAAAAAATTTTGAGTATAATATTTCAAAGATAAAAGAAAAAGTTGGAAATAATGTTACTATTATGCCTGTTGTTAAAGCAAATGCATATGGAACGTATATAAATACAAGATTAGATATATTAAATAAATTTGAAATAGTAGCAGTTGCAAATGTTGACGAAGGAGTTTATATAAGGAATTTAGGTTATGAAAAGGAAATATTTGTTTTAAACCAACCTTATAAAACAGAAATTGATAAGATTATTGAGTACGATATAACAGTTGGAATTAGTTCATACGAGTTTGCCAAGCAATTAGAATTAACTAATAAAGATATAAATGTGCATATAGAAATCGGAACAGGAATGGGAAGAACTGGAGTTCATCCATATAAAATAGAAAAATATCTAGAAAGTTTAGCTCCTAATATTCATATACAAGGAATTTACACACATCTTTCTTCAGCAGATATAGATGATGAATATACAAAAAATCAATTAAATTCATTTAGAATTGCTGTTCAAAAAGCAAAAGATTTAATAGGTGATATAAAATATATACATGCTACAGCATCAAATGGAATTGTTAATTATCCAGAATCATATTTTAATTTAGTAAGGCCTGGAATTATTATGTATGGATATGCAGCAGCTTATAATACATTACAAAAAATAGACTTAAAACCAGTTGCTAAATTAAAGGCAAAAATAACATTCTTAAAAGAAGTTGAAGAAGGAACAAGTATTGGATATAACAGAAGCTATATTACTAAGCAAAAAACTAAAGTTGCAACAGTTCCAATTGGATATGCAGATGGAATGAGAAGAGATTTTTCAAATGGCTGGGAAGTTTTAATTAAAGGTAAAAAAGTACCAATAATAGGAAAAATTTGCATGGATAGTTTTATGGTTGATGTAACAGAAATTGAAAATGTTTCTTTAGGCGATGAAGTTATAATATGGGACAACGAAAATATAACTTTAGAAGAATTAGCAAATAAATGCGACACAATAAATTATGAAATATTATGTACGATAAGTAATAGAGTACCAAGAAAATTTATATAAAACACTACACAAACCAAGAAAAATATGGTAAAATATAAAAATGTAGGAGCGGACGACCCTGTCCGCCCGTGGATGAATAGAAAATGAAAAGTAGGGGTCGCAGTCTTCGGCGACCCGCATACAAATTTTGAAGGAGAGTGAAGAGGATGTCAGGACATAGCAAATGGCATAATATACAAGCAAAAAAAGGAAAAGCAGATGCAGCAAGAGGAAAAATATTTACTAAATTAGGAAGAGAATTATTAATAGCAGTAAAAGAAGGTGGACCAGAACCAG
>JAFQIK010000009.1 GCA_017397545.1 Clostridia bacterium | reverse complement strand
GTTAAAAAAATAAAATATATTTTAATTTATTTTTACGGACAATTATTTTAATATTACATATATTTATTTTAGCAATTTCTCTAAAGAATTCGGGTCGCTGTGGGCAGCGACCCCTACAACATTTGCAATGAATTATTTAAAATATTTTGGTCAGGGATGGAACCCTGCCCCTACATTTTTTGAATATGTTTATTATATAAAAAATGATGGAATTCAATTCCACCATTTTTATTTTGTAATTATATTTTTATTTTAATGCCTCGCTACATTTGCTACAAATTGTTGGATTTTCTTTGTCTTCTCCTACTGTTGTTGAGAACATCCAGCATCTTTCGCATTTTTCTCCTTCTGCTGTTTCAATTTTTACGCCTAATTTTTCTTCTCCTGATCTTTGATTTTCTTCTATTTCTAATCCAGAAACAATAAATACTGTTTTTAATAATTCTAGATTATCTTTTATAAAGTTATATAAATCTCCTTCAGCGAAAAGAACAACTTTTGCATTTAAAGAATGTCCTATAATTTTTTCTGCTCTTGCTTCTTCTAATTTTTTAGAAACACTTTCTTTAATTTCTACTATTTTTGCCCATTTTGCTCTTAATTCTTCATTTTCATATTGTTCATTAATGCTAGGATAATCTGTAAGCATAACACTTTCTACATTTTCATTTTCTGTTTTAGGCATATATTTCCAAATTTCTTCTGCTGTAAAAGATGTAAGTGGTGCTAACATTTTTACTAAAGAATTTAGTATTAAATACATTGCAGTTTGTGCTGCACGTCTTTCTTTAGATTCTACTTTTGCTGTATATAATCTGTCTTTTATAATATCTAAATAGAAACTACTCATATCTGTTACACAAAATACATTTATTGCTTGATATGCTTCGTGGAAATCATATCTGTCATAGCTATCTGTACATTTTTTTACTAAATCATTTAATTTTAATAATGCATATTTATCTATTTCTTCTAAATCTTTATAATCTACCATATCTGTATTAGGATTAAAGTCTGAAGTATTTCCTAAAATATATCTTGCTGTATTTCTTATTTTTCTATAAACTTCTGTTATTTGTTTTAATATATCTTTAGATAAACTTACATCTGATTGATAATCAGAAGAAAGTACCCAAAGTCTTAATATATCTGCACCATATTCTTTAACAACTTCTTGTGGGCTTATTCCGTTTCCTAAACTCTTAGACATTTTTTTACCTTGCCCATCAACTGTCCATCCATGTGTTAAAACTTGTTTATATGGAGCAATTCCATTTGTTGCAACAGATGTTAGTAGTGAAGATTGGAACCATCCTCTATATTGGTCTGCACCTTCTAAATATAAGTCTGCAGGATATGGAAGTCCTCTATCTACTAATACACTTTGATGTGTAGAACCAGAGTCAAACCAAACATCCATAATATCTTTTTCTTTTACGAATTCGCTGCATCCACATTTTTCACATTTAGAATTTTCTGGCATTAATTCTTTTGCACTTAAATCCCACCAAGCATTTGAACCTTTTTCTTTAAATGTTTCTTTTAATTTTTCTATAGATTCTTCTGTTACATATTGCTCTCCACAGTCTTCACAATAGTATATTGGAAGTGGAACTCCCCATGTACGTTGTCTTGATATACACCAATCTGCTCTTTCTTTTATCATATTAGACATTCTGTCAGCTCCCCAAGAAGGAATCCATTTTACACCTTCTGCAGCTTTAATTGCTTGGTCTTTAAATTTATCTACTGAGCAGAACCATTGCTCTGTTGCTCTGAATATAATTGGGTTTTTACATCTCCAGCAATGTGGGTATGAGTGATTTAATTTTTGTTTATGTAATAAGAAATTATTTTCTTCTAACCATTTAATTATTTTATCATTAGATTCATCATATTTAAGTCCTGCAAAAATTCCTGCACCTTCTGTTTGATATCCTTTTCCATCAACAGTTACAATAACTTCTAATCCATTTTTTAATCCGCACAAATAGTCTTCTTTACCATATCCAGGTGCTGTATGAACTGCTCCTGTACCTGTTCCAAGTTCTACAACTATTGTATCGTCACTTCCTAAAACTACTCTAGATTCTCTATCTAAGAATGGATGTTTACAAAGAACTCCTTCTAACTCTACTCCTGTTAAAGTTTTAATTGTTTCGTAATTTTCTATTCCTGCTTTAGTCATTACACTATCTACTAATTCTGTAGCAATTATTAAATTTTCATTTCCTGTTTTTACAATTGAATATTCAAACTCTCCACCTATTGTTATACCCATATTACCTGGAAGTGTCCATGGTGTTGTAGTCCATATTACAAAATATGTATTCTCTTTATCAAATTTATCTTTACTATCCATTACTGGAAATTTAACAAATATAGACATTGTATCAACATCTTGATATTCAATTTCCGCTTCTGCAAGTGCTGTTTCACAATCAGTACACCAATATACTGGTTTTAAACCTTTATAAAGGTATCCATTTTTATACATATCGTAAAACACTCCAAGTTGTCTTGCCTCTGAACGTGGTTCATATGTAATATATGGATCTTTCCAATCTCCTATAGCACCAATTCTTTTGAAACCTTCTATTTGTTTATCTTTATAATTTCTTGTAAATTCTAAACAAGTATCTCTAAATTTAGACACTGGAATTTTATCCCTATCTAAACCTAATTTTTCAATTGCTTTTTTCTCTGTTGGCATACCATGTGTATCAAAACCTGGTACATAAGGAGTATAAAATCCTTTTAAAGCTTTGTATCTTACAATAGTATCTTTTAATATTTTATTTAAAGCATGCCCTATATGAATTTCTCCGTTTGCATATGGAGGTCCATCATGAAGAACAAAACTTTCATGTCCTTTATTTTTTTCTAATATTTTTTCGTATAAGTCATTATCAAAAATTTCTTTTTGAATATCTGGCTCTCTTTCTGGTAAATTTCCCCTCATTGGAAAATCTGTTTTTGGTAGATTAAGTGTTTTTCCATAATCCCTTTTCTCTTCACATTTGTCGCACATATGTAATTCTCCTTTCTCTTGGTGGTAATATCTTTGGAGCGCGGGCGAACTTAAGTATCGCCCCTACAACAAAATTTGCAGAGCAAATTTTGTATTATTCACTCTTCACTATTCATTCTTCACTAAAAAAATCTCGTCCAACATAGGACGAGATTTTTTCTCATGGTACCACCTAATTTATATAAATTTTAATTTTAAACAAATTTATACATCTTATTTATCTTTAACGCAGATTTACGACTTAAACTACTGTTTTCATTTAAGCAACTCCAAGGTGATAACAAATAAATTATTATCTTACTAGAATTTCAGCATACATCTAGTTCTCTGTTAGTTTTACTTTTATTTGTCTTGTCCTTTTCTTTGTTTTTAATTTTAATATGCATAAAATATTATCACACTTTTTTTCTTAAATCAAGCATTTCCGTAAGAATTTTATTCTTCTTCATCTTGTTCTGGAACTTTTTCTATACTTACAACTTTTCCTTCATTTGTTCTCATTAAAGTTACACCTTGTGTTGATCTTCCAAGAACACTTATTTCTGATACATTAAGTCTTATTATTGTTCCTGTATCTGTAATTAACATTACATCATCAGTTTCTTCTACAATTCTAATTCCAACTATATCTCCAGTTTTTGGTGTTATTTTATATGTAATTACACCTTTTCCACCTCTAGTTTGAACTCTATACTCATCTAATTCTGTTCTTTTTCCAAATCCATTTTCTGTTATAGCAAGCAATGTTGATTTACTTCCTACAATTATTGATTCCATTCCTATAACATAATCATCTTTATTTAATCTTATTCCAATAACACCTTGTGATATTCTTCCCATAGGTCTTACATCTTTTTCACCAAATGTAATTGCAAGTCCTTTTCTTGTAACTAATACAATGTTATCCTCTCCATCAGTTAATCTTACATCTATTAACTCATCTTCACCTTTTAATGTTATAGAAAGAAGTCCTGTTTTTCTTGCAGAATTATATTCTGTAAGTGGTGTTTTCTTTATAATTCCTTCTCTTGTTGCAAATAACAAATATTTACCTTCTGCAAAATTTTGAATTGGTATTATTGCAGATATCTTTTCTCCTGCATCTAGGCTTAATAAGTTAACAATTGCTGTTCCTCTTGCTGTTCTACCTGCTTCAGGAATTTCGTATCCTCTTAATTTATATAACTTACCTTTGTTACTAAAGAATAATATTGTATCATGAGTAGAAGCTGTAAATATTTGTTTAACAAAATCTTCTTCTCTTGTTGCAATTCCTGTAATACCTTTTCCACCTCTTTTTTGGCTTTTATATGTGCTTATTGGCATTCTTTTAATATATCCAAAATGTGTTAAAGCAATTACAGATTGTTCTTCTTTAATTAAATCTTCAATGTCTATTTCTCCCTCTGCTGCTACTATTTTTGTTAATCTTTCATCAGCAAATTTATCTCTTATTTCTAAAAGTTCGTCTTTTATTATTTGATATACTAATGTTTCACTAGATAAAATTTCTTTATAGTATGCTATTAATTCCATTAAAGCTTTATATTCTTCGTCTATTTTTTCTCTTTGCAATCCAGATAATGTTTTTAATCTCATATCTAATATTGCTTGAGCTTGTATTTCTGAAAAACCAAATCTTGCCATCAATCTTTCTTTTGCATCATCATATGCAGCTCTAATTATTGCAATTACTTCATCTATGTTATCTAATGCTATCTTTAATCCTTCTAAGATGTGAGCTCTTGCTTCTGCTTTGTCTAAATCAAATTTTGTTCTTCTTAAAACAACTTCTTTTCTATGTCCAATGTAATGGTCTAAGCATTGTCTTAATGTTAATATTTGAGGTTGTCCATCTACTAATGCAAGCATTATAATTCCAAATGTATCTTGCATTTGTGTGTTTTTATATAATTGATTTAGAACTACTTGAGGATTTGCATCTCTTTTTAATTCTATAACAATTCTTACTTTGTCTATTCTATCAGATTCATCTCTTATTGCAGAAATTCCTTCTATTCTTTTATCTTTTACAAGTTCTGCTATATGTTCTATTAATTTTGCTTTATTTACTTGGTAAGGAAGTGAAGAAACTATTATCCTCTGTTTATTTCCACTCATTTCTTCTATTTCTGCTTCTGCTCTTAATGTTATTTTACCTCTACCTGTAGTATATGCTTGTTTTATACCTTCTCTTCCTAAAATTGTTGCACCTGTTGGAAAATCTGGTCCTTTTATTACACTCATTAAATCTTCGTCTGTAACTTCATCTTCATCTATTATTTTTACTATTCCATCTATTAATTCACCTAAGTTATGTGGTGGAATATTTGTAGCCATACCTACGGCTATACCAGATGATCCATTTGCAAGAAGAGCTGGTATTTTTGATGGTAATACTGTTGGTTCTTGTAGTCTATCATCAAAGTTTGGTATAAAATCTACTGTATTTTTTTCTATATCTGTAAGCATATTTAATGCAATTTTAGACATTCTTGCTTCTGTATAACGGTAAGCTGCTGGTGGATCACCATCTATTGACCCAAAGTTACCATGTCCATCTACCATCATATATCTTAAAGAGAAATCTTGTGCCATTCTAACTAATGCATCATATACAGATGCATCTCCGTGTGGATGGTATCTACCTAAAACGTCTCCAACTGTTGTTGCACATTTTCTATATGGTTTATCTGGTGTAAAACCATCTTCGTGCATTGTATATAAAATTCTTCTATGCACTGGTTTCATACCGTCTCTAACATCTGGTAAAGCACGTGCTACAATAACACTCATTGCATAATCTATGTATGCTGTTTTCATCTCGTTTTCAATATCTCTGCGTATTATATTTTCTTCTGCTTTGTCCATTATTTTAACCTCTTTTCATCTATTATTTCATCATTTCATATTATATATTAACAAATTTTATTATGCAAGGAAAAACGTGAAAAAAAACGTACGGAAATGTACGTTTTGAAAGTTAATTTCAGTGAAAATTTTGTTGTCGATTTACATTTTACATAAAACATGGTATACTAAAGGTGTATACCTTTATTTTTTCTAGTGCAAGATAGAAAAAATCACAATTTTAATTAAATAGGAGTGATACACTAATGATGAACAAAAAAACTTATGAAATCATTATCGGAGAAGGAGATAACGGTATTGAAGCTGCTGATGCTTTAGAAAAAGAAGTAAATCCCTTGTTGGATGAAGGCCATTCGGCAAACGGTGCTCCCTTTATCTTATCTTTAAGCGATGATCATGTAATACTCGCTCAGTGCATATTACGTAAAAAAGATAATAAAATTTAAGAGGCGTTCGTCGCTCATAAAAGTAGCTGCTTGCACAGCTCTTTTTTCTATTTTTTTCGACCACTATAAAAAAAATATAAGTATACCTCATCGATTTAATTAAAATTTTTTAATATCCATTCTTCCAAATTTCTTCAGAAGACAAATCTATATCTTCATTCCAAACAATACCATATCCACCAATATCAACTTTTACTTTAACAAATAATTCTTTATTTTCTAAATCTTTAAATACTTCATGTTTTTTATTAACTTTTTCATATCATATTTTTTTATTTCTCCACTTGAAAATACAGCTTCTAAAATCATATTTTCTAATGGTTTAATCAATTTAATTGTATGAAATTCCATAACATTGCCCCAAAATATTTTATTTAATTATGATTTGTTTTTTTGTCAATTTTATATTTTGGTTTAATTTATAATATTTATCTTAGTAATTCTCTGGAGAGCGGGCGAATGCAATTCGCCCCTACATTGACTCTACATTTTCTAGTAATATTTATATCAATTTATTTGCAAGTTCTAATTCTTCTTTAGAGAGATTGAAATTTTTTCCATTATTTTTAATTAAATTATGTAAATTTTCTACTACTCTTGCTTTTATTATAGTATTTTCTAAAGGCATTATTTTTTCTAATTCATTTTCCAATTTATTATATTGTTTTTCCATATTTGTAAAATCTTGATTTTTATAATATTCGTTCCATTTTTCTATATACTTATCAACTTTTTCTACAGACTCCATTTGAGATGTTATATTATTTTCTATATTATTATTAACTGTATTTAAAATTGTATTTTTTCCTTTTTTAATTAAATTAGCCGTATTTTTTTCTATTAAATCATTTTCTTTTGCTTTATTTATACCCCAATCTAATATATCAGATATAGAATCTATTAATCCTCCTTTTTCTATCACACTTTTAACTTGTGACATATTTTCAAACTTTCCTGTAAAAATTCCTAATATTCCTTTTCCCATATCTACTACATTATTAATTGCTGTTTTTATTCCTGCTGAAAATCCATCTGTAATTATACTATCCTTTATTTCTATAACTTCATCTTCGATTATATCTGGAAGAAGAGCCTTTAATCCTAAATCAATTCCTCCATTTATTACTTGTCCTAAATTAGTTTCTAAAAATTTTTTTTGATTTTCGTATGTAACCTCTTGTGATTTGCTATTTTCTAAATTAATATTATTATTTATTTCTAAATTGTTATTCATATAAACCTCCTATAAATTGTAATTTGAATTAATTGCAAACGTTGTAGGGGCAGACGCCTCTGTCTGCCCGCAATTTTGTGCATTTTTTCGGGCGGACACGGGGTTCCGCCCCTACAGATTTTAAAATAAATTATTCATCCAAATTACAATTATTTATTATTTTTAAATAATCATTTTTAATTTTTTTATTAATAAATTTAAAACTTTTATTTATTATTAAATTATAATTAATATTTATTTTTATTTTTCCTAAAATATTAAAATCAGAAAATAATGTTTTTAATATTTTATTATCTATTGAATTAATATTTATTTTATTAAAAATAATATTTATTTTTTCTTTTTTTATTTTCCATTTATTTATATAAATATTTAATAAATTTTTACTCTTTTTTAATTCTATTAAATTTGGTTCTACTAAAAATAAAATTAAATCCGATTTTTTTAATATTTCTTTTGTATATTCAAAAAAGCACTCTGAAGAATTATCTATAATTATTAAATCATATTTATCTTTTAAATTATTTAACTCGTTGGAAAATTCTTCCTTCGTCTTTTTATAATTTTCATCTACTAAAAACTTTGTAGCACAAAGTATATTAATATTTTTATCTACTTTTATAATTAATTTATCTAGTCCTATTCTTTCATTATTTTCTTTAAACTTTTTAGGATATTTTTTAGTTCCAAAAATAGAATTTATACTACTATTTAATATATCAAAATCAATTATTAATATTTTTTTATTTTTTATTAATTTTGCAAATATTGTACAAAAAGAACTTTTTCCTACTCCACCTGATCCAATTACACTAATTATTTTTTTATTATTTTTTTCTAATATTATTTTTTTTAATTTTTTTATTTCTTCATTTATTTCTATTTCTTTTTTTATATTATTTTTTTCGTTAATTATTTTTATTAATTCTTCTATTGTTAATTCATTATTAAAAAATATATTAAATATTCCCTTTGAAATTAAATAATTATTAATTTCTTCGTTCTTTTCTTTTAAAATTGGTATTATATCTATTTTATTATTTATTTGTTTTATTTTATTAATTAAATCTCTAAAACTATATTCACCTGGCAGTAACTCGCTAATTATTATTAAATCTATCTCTCCATTTTTTTCCAACATTTCTATAATACCTTCTTGGTATTGAATATCATTTCCTATTATATTAAAATTTGTCTTTTCTTTTATTTTTTTATTTATATTTGGATTTTTTAGTGCAGTTATTATATTCATAAATTACCTCTTTTTATTTTTTATTTATTTTTATTAAATATTTTAATTAATTATTTCTTTTTCAAAATCATCTACATCTATTTTTGTTAAAATATGTTCATCATTTGCAAACATTAAACATTCTCCTCTTTTTAGTGATTTAATTTCTATTTTTTCTTTTTCTGATAAATTTGTATATTTACTTAATATTAAAATATTCTCTTCTTCCAATGCAAAAAATATTTTATTGCTTGAATTATTTAATATACTTTTTCCATATGTACCTTCATCCAAACTAAATAAATCTGATATATCTTGTGTTATTGCAATACTACTTCCTCCATATTTTCTGATTGTTTTAAATATTTTATAAATAAAACTTGCAACATCTTTATTTGATGTAACCCCTATTAATCTCCATACCTCATCTAAATAAATTGCTTTTTTAATATTTCTATTATTTTTAATTTTGTCCCAAAATAAATCTATAAATAAATACATTCCATATTTTAAGTTTTCTTCTCCCAAATCATAAACATCTGCAATTATTAATTTATTATTTAATTCTATATTTGTATAATTATTAAAAAAATTAAGAGAACCTTTAACAAATGGTATTAATTTTATTTGCATTTTTTTAGTTTTTTTATCTTCTCCTAAAATATTATATAAATCTTCTAATAGTGGCATATCTTTACTTTCTTTAAAAATTGGTTTTATATTTATTTTATTATCATCTGTTTTATATAAGCTTTTATCGTCAAATGTTATTTGTTTTTGCTCGTAACATTTTATTAATTTTTCTTCTAATAAAGCTTTTTCTTCTTCGTTTAATTCTCCAAATATTAAATTAAAAAATCCTATTAATCTTGCTATTTTTGTTGCAAGATATCCTTTTTCATCTTCTATAGACTCCTGCCTAATATCTAAAATATTTATATATGTATTAGAATTTGGTCCTATTTTTAATATTGTTCCATTTAAATTATTAGCTAATTTTTCGTATTCTCTTTCTGGATCAATTACATATTGCTCTATTCCTAAAAATCTATATCTTAATATCATAAGTTTTGTATAAAAAGATTTTCCGAGAACCACTTGTTCCAAAAATACACATATTTGCATTTTTATATTTTTCTTGATTGTATCTATCTATAAAAACTAAAGATTCGTTATAAATATTAGTTCCACAAAATATTCCTTCTTCATCAAATAAACTAGAAGATATAAATGGATATGTTGCAACAAGTCCACTAGTTAAAACATTTCTTCTTGCAGCAAATTTTACATCATTATTATTTTCCATTATTGGAAGACACGATAAAAATAATTGTTCTTGTCTAAAATTCGCTCTTCTTGTTTTTAATCCGCAAACTTTCTAAAATACCTTCTACCTTATTAATTAAATATTCTTGTTCTTGAATATTTTCTGAAAATAAATTAATATAAATATATAAATAATATAAATCTTCGTTATTTACCTGTATTTCTTTTCTAATAAATTTTGCATCATTATATGTAAATGCTGCAATATCTATATCTTGCTTATTTTGATTACCTTCTTTTAAATCTACACCTACATTTGCAATATGATATGTTAAATTTCTTATAATTTTATATGGATCTTGTTTTTCATAAAAAATCGAAATATTCATATTTAAATTTGAATCTAATAATCTTTTTAAAATTAAATCATTATATTCTCTATAATAATTAACAATAATTATTCCAGAATAATAAGTATTATCTATTTCAATAAATTTAGGATTATTTAAATTAATGTATGCTGGAGAAATATTATCTTTCTCTGTAAATATTCCGTCTATTTTTTTATTTTCTTTTTTTATTAAAATTTTTAAACCTCCTTTCTAAATTGTAATTTGTAAAACAAATTTAATTGAAAATGTTGTAGGGGTCGCCGCCCACGGCGACCCGTAATATACACAAATGCGGGTCGCTGTGGGCAGCGAC
>JAFQIK010000008.1 GCA_017397545.1 Clostridia bacterium | reverse complement strand
TTTTCTTTAATTCTATTAATATGATACCATATTTTTACAGGTTTTGTATACAAAAAAGAGAAAATTCTTATTGATATTTCTGAATTTTCTCTTTTACATACTAAATTCTTTCTATCTGGAATTTACTTTTTTAAGTAACCAAAAAGTGATAAAAATAAAGTTTTCTCGCTACAGTTCAGTAGAATATAAAAAATTTGTAGAGTGTTTGTAGGGGCGACTAGTAGTCGCCCGCTTCTTACAGAGCCTTTCTTAAGAAAATTGTTAATAACATTTTCTTCGAAGGGCGGGCGAACGCAGTTCGCCCCTACAAATACTCTACAATTTTTAGTTTTTTTGCTAAACAATTACTTTTATTCTTGATACCCTTTTGCCTTTAGCGACATTTCTATTTCGTTTAGTCTTTGTAATATTGAAACAAAAAATGGTCTAAATATTAAATTTATGTTTTTTAATAAATTCAATTTAGTTGGTTTTATTCCTTTCACTTTTAATACATTTTTTATTTGTGAAAATTCTGCTTTCATAATTGGTATAAACGAAAGCGCTATTGTTACCATTAATCCAATTTCTCTTGGATTAATTTTAAAGATTTTTAGTGGATATACTAATTTTTGTATTACGTCACCAATTTCTGTATTTGAAATAGTTTTAGAAAATGTATATGTTAAATTACATACCAATACTAATCTTACTCCCATTAATATAGCAAATTTTAATTCTGCCAGTAAAATATTAATAAGCACAGTAAATAGTATAAATGGTAGCAATTTTACTAAGTTTTTTATTGCATTTGATATATTTATTTTAAGTGCTAATATAAGTATTATATTAAATACTACTATTAACCCTAGCACAATATAGTTTTTTATAAAAAATATTCCTATTGTGTAAATTAAAAATAGAATAAATTTAATTAGGTTTTTCATTTTTTTGCATTCCCCTTTTGCGGGTCGCCGTGGGCGGCGACCCCTACAAATTTATTTATAATTTCGTTTTTGTCCCAATTTTCTATTTTCAAATCTATTCCATTCTTTTTTAATTCATACACAATTTCTACTCCATATGGTATTTTTATTCCATGCTCTTTTAAAAATTCTATATTGTCTAATATATCTTTTTTTGCAAATGTATTAATTATTTTTCCATCTTCTAAAACAATAATTTTATCTGACATTAATATTTCGTCTATAAAATTTGTTATATAAATAATTGTATAATTCTGTTCTTTTAAGCTTTTAATCATGCTATATACCGCTTCTTTACCTTCTGGATCTATCATTGTTGTAGGCTCATCTAAAACTATATACTTAGGCTCTGCAGAAACTACTCCTGCTATAGTAACTCTTTGTTTTTGTCCTAGAGATAAATCATAACTTTCACTATTTAAAAATTCTTTCATATTCAATTTTTCTAAAGAATTTTCTATCTTTTCTTTATAATTATCTATTTCTAAATTTTTTAAAGTAAATGCAATATCATCAAATACATTATTAAATAAAATTTGATTTTCTGGATTTTGAAATACCACTCCAACCTTTTTCCTTATACTTAAAAATTCTTTTTTATTTGAAGTATTTATTCCATCAACTACAACTTGTCCTTTGTTTGGAACTTCTAATCCAGAAATAATTTTAGCTAGTGTAGATTTTCCGAGAACCATTTTTTCCAATTATGCTAATAAATTCGCCTTCTTTTATTTCTAAATTAATATTTTTTAATATATCTTTTCCGTTTTTATATTTAAAATTAACATTCTCCAGTTTAATCATTAAAATTCATCCTCCAAATGTCCTTGTCATTATGCGGGTCGTGCGGGCAGCGACCCCTACAAATATTTTATTACGTCTTTGTATACGTAAAAGCTTCCTACAATTAATATTGTTCTGTTTTTATATTCTTCCACAGCTGTTTTTACCGCTTCTTCTAATTCTTTTTCGTATACATTTTCACTTAAATATTTTTTTGCTTCTTTATACAACTTATGTTTAGATACATATCTTTTTTTATCATTTCCACTAGTAAAAAAGAAAATTCCATTTTTGTCCTTACATATATTTTGTACAATTGTTTTATAATCTTTTGTATTTAAAATTGATACAACATACACTTTTTTATTATTAGAATAATATTGATTTATATTTTCTTCTAAATTTTTTACAGCATTTTCGTTGTGTCCACCATCAAATATTATTAATGGTTCTTTTTTTAATACTTCCATTCTTGCTCTATGTACAACTGTTTTTAACCCATTATATATTGCTTCATCAGAAATTTTATATTCTTTTTGTTTTAATATATCTATTACTTCTAAAGCTTGAGCAGCATTGTATGTTTGACATTTTCCTTTTAAATTTATTTCTATATTTTTGTAGTTTTTGTAATCAAATTTTTGTATATCTTTGTTATACGAATAATTTTTTATATCTTCATTTTCTATAACATGCAACTTACTATTTTTGTTTTTGCATTCATCCTCTATAACTTTCATCACTTCATCTTGTCTTGCAATTACCGTATGTGAATTTTCTTTAATTATTCCAGCTTTGTGTTTTGCAATTTCTAAAATATCATTTCCCAATATATCTACATGGTCATATCCAATATTTGCAATAACTGCAATTTCCCCATCTACTATATTTGTACAATCATTTAATCCACCAAGACCTGTTTCTAAAATTACTAAATCACATTTTTGTTTTGCAAAATATATTATAACAAGTGAAGTTATTGCCTCGAACCATTTTACTGGAACTTTGTGGGTTTTATTATATTCTTCTATTACTTCAGATAATGGAAGTAATATTTCTTCTACTTCTTTGTCTAAAATTTCTTTATTATTAATCCATATTCCATCATTAAATCTTATTAAATGTGGAGATATAAATTTTCCGTACTTTATATTCTGTATTATTTAAAACACTTGCAAGCATTTCGCAAATGCTTCCTTTTCCATTTGTTCCAGAAACATGTATAAATTTTGTTTGTTTTTCTGGATTATTAAATTTCTCCATTATATATTTCATAGCATCTAAATTTGGATCTTTTGTAACTTTATCAAAACCACTTAAATATTCATCAATTGTTATTTTTTCTTCTTTATACAAATATTTTTTTACAAATGGTCTTAAATATTTTTCTAGTAAAAATATTGTAATTACTTGCACAGGTAACATTATACTTTGAGTTACTAGTCTTGATGCAATCACAACAAAATATGCTTTCCCATATAAAATATTTAAAAATGCTGATTCTAGTAGTATTTTAATTCCACCAAGAACTATAATGCCACTAATAATTAATTGAATAATAAACTTTAAGTCTTTTCTATTTTCTTCTGGTTTTTTATATAAGAATATTCCATATATAAATCCTATGGCTGCAGATGATATTGTAAATCCTGGAAAATATGCTCCAAATGGAAATAATATTGCACCTATTAAATCTCCAAGTGCAGTAATTATTGCTGCATACTTAGGTCCTAAATAAATTGCTGCTAGCATCATTGGTATAAAACTAAAGCTAATTACTAGAAATGATGATTTTATTGAAAAAAATCTTGAAAGAACTATTAAAATGCTTAAT
This sequence comes from Clostridia bacterium, assembly GCA_017397545.1. Lineage (GTDB taxonomy): Bacteria > Bacillota > Clostridia > TANB77 > CAG-508 > CAG-452. Next base: position 36,963 of record JAFQIK010000008.1, on the reverse strand, counting down.
AGCATTGCAGATAAAATAATTTTTTTACTTTTTGTTATACTTAATTTAGTCATAATAAAAAGCCCCCTTTTCCTTTTAATGGAGCTTCCACGTTAAATAAAGATATTTCTTTGTTTAATAGCGGAATGCGAAAATAAGTTAGCAAGGCTTTCCACCTTTTCGTTTACTAACAACTTCCCGTTTAGTAACACTTAACTACTTAATTTCTACTCTATTCTTGTCTAATTTTATCAAAAAAAATAGTGTATTTCAATATGTAATGTTAACAAATTGTAATTCCATAAATTAATTGATTGCAAACATTGTAGGGGTCGCCGCCCACGGCGACCCGCTATATATTTTATTTCCGGGTCGCTGTGGGCAGCGACCCCTACATTTTTTAAATAATTTACTCCCTCAATCTATAATTTTTACATTAACTTTATTAATCTACTTGTTCCGAAGCCTATCTGCGCCTGATTTATCTACTATTTCACACATTTTTACTTTTTCTTCATCTGTTAATAAACATGTTTCAATTATAACTTTTAAAATCTTATCTCCACATACATTTTTTATTGCTTTTATTTCATTTTCAATTTCTTCATATTTTTTATCTTTAAGCCACCCTATGTTTATAACCATATCTATTTCGTCCGCACCTTTTTCTATTGCTTCTAATGTTTCATATACTTTTACATTGCTTGTGTTATATCCATTTGGAAAGCCAATCACTGTACAAATCTTAAGTTTTTCTCCTACGTATTTTTTTGCTTGTTCTACATAGCTTGGTGGTATACAAACAGATGCTGTATTATATTTTATTCCATCATCACATATTTTTTTAACCTCTTCCCATTTTGCTGTTTGCGTTAAAACTGTGTGGTCTACTTTTTTTAATATTTCTTGTTTATTCATATTTATTCCTCCTAAAAAATGTAATTTGGAGGTGTGATGTGGGATGTGTGAGATGTGCTTTTTAAAGATTCGCTTCGCAGCCTTTACCCTAATTTCACACTTCTCACCTCACACTTCACACTTCTATACAAATTCCAAATTTTTTATTACATTATATCACAAAATTTATTTTTGTTAATATATTATTATAGGTGATTATATGGAAACATTACGTTTAGGCTCTACTGGGCCAATGGTTGAACTACTGCAAAGTACATTAATGAAATTAGGTTTTTATTCGGGAATTATAGATGGAAATTTCGGAAGATTAACGCAATCTTCTGTAATTAGATTTCAAAGAAATTTTGGTCTAACTATAGATGGAATAGTTGGTCCTAGAACTTGGGCTGCACTTTTTCCATATATAAATGGAAGAACTGTGTATACTATTAGGGCAAACGATACTTTAAATAGTATTGCAAGAAATTTTAATACAACTGTGTCTAGAATTATTTTTGCTAATCCTAATATTAATGCAAACAATTTGCAAATTGGTCAAACAATTATTGTTCCATTTGGAAATATTGTCCCTACTAATATAAGTTATAGTTCTGATATTTTAGAATTAAATATTAACGCTCTTTCTAGAATATATCCATTTTTGGAGGTTGGCTTAATTGGTAACAGTGTTCTTAATAATTCTATACCATATATAAGAATAGGAACTGGGGATAAAGAAGTTTTTTATAGTGCATCAATTCATGCAAATGAATGGATTACTTCTCCTTTACTTATGAAATTTATTGAAGAATTTTGCTTAGCATATGTTAATAATACTACTATCTATAGTTATAGGGCAAGGGAATTGTTTAATAATACTTCTATCTATATTGTTCCTATGTGCAATCCCGATGGTGTGAATTTAGTTACAGGTCAAATAAAACAAGGTAGCTCAATATATAATCAAGCAAGAACAATTGCAAATAATTATTCTTCTATTCCTTTCCCAAGTGGATGGAAAGCAAATATTAGAGGTGTGGATTTAAATCTTCAGTTTCCTGCAGGTTGGGAACAGGCAAGAGAAATAAAATTTGCTCAAGGTTTTAGAACTCCTGCTCCTCGCGATTATGTAGGCGCTCGGTCCACTTACTGAACCCGAATCTTTAGCATTATATAATTTTACACTTTTCCACAATTTTAGATTAATCCTTGCGTATCATACACAAGGTCAAGAAATTTATTGGCAATTCCAAAATTATGCTCCCCTTGAAGCAGAATTAATAGGGCAAACTTTTGCAGATGTTAGTGGTTATAGATTAGCAAATGTACCATTTGAATCCGGTTTTGCAGGCTACAAAGATTGGTTCCTGCAAGAATATAGAAGACCTGGTTATACAATAGAAGCAGGTCTTGGCCAAAGCCCGCTTCCAATTAGTCAATTTAATGAAATTTATAATGATAATATTGGTATATTGGTTTTAGGAGCTGTGTTATAAAATGAGTTTGTAATTTAGCAGTGTGATGTGGGATATGTGAGATGCGCTTTTTAAGAATTGGCTTTGTAGTCTTTACCTTAATTTCACACTTCCCACCTCTCATTTCACACTTCTACACAAACAGCATTTTATTTAATTTTTTCTACCTAATTTTATATTTATAATTATTTCCCTCTTGTTTCTTAATATTGTTAACTCTACTTCATCTCCTACTTTTTTTGTATATATATAATTTCTTAACTCACTCATTTTATTTATAGATATATCATCTATTTTTGTTATAATATCTCCCACTTTTAAAGTAGAAGATTTACTTGGTCCGTCTGTTGATATTTGTGCCACATAAACCCCTGTATTAAACTCTATACTAGAATCTAAATATGGTATAATATTTCTATCATAAGCAAAAATCCCAAGGTATGCTTCTTCGAAATTTCCATTAACGGAAAAGCTTTCTATTACAGGTTTTATAATATTAATTGGTACAGCAAATCCAATACCTTCGGCTTCTGTTATTTTTACTGAATTTATTCCTATAACTTCTCCTTTTGAATTTATAAGAGGCCCCCCACTATTTCCTGGATTAATTGTAGCATCTGTTTGTATTAAATCTTCCATATATGCTACGTTACCATCTTCTTCAATTCTTATGGTTCTATCTATTCCACTAATAATTCCTGAGGTTACCGTCCTTTGAAACTCAACTCCTATTGGATTTCCAATTGCATATGCTTGTTCCCCTATTTTTATATTATCAGAATCTCCTAAAGTGATATGATTTAAATTTGAAACAGATATTTTTATAATAGCTAAATCTAAATCAGAATCTGCCCAAACTACATTTCCATTATATATATTACCATTTTCTAAAGTAACATAGCAATTACTATATTTATCTCCTGCAACATGCCAGTTTGTAAGTATATATCCATTTTCTGATACAATCATTCCTGTTCCTAATCCTAATTCAGAAGTACTATTATTTAAAAATATAGAACTTCCTGTGTTTTTTATTTTAGAAATTCCAACTACGCATTTAATAGTATTTTCTAATGTTTTAGTAATATCTTGTTCTTCTTTATTATTTAACTGTTCTATATTTGATAATCTTACAGCATTATCATTTTCATTATTTTGTTCTGCAGAATATACATCAATATTTACATACATATCATAAATAAATATACTTAAAGCTGATATAATTATAATTAGTATAAAATATATTAAAAATTTTTTTAGCTTACTAGGTCTTTTTTTATATTCGTACATATTAAAATCCACCTCTATATTAGCATTTCCATTTTTTGTGGTTTTAGTCTGATAAATTGTAATTTGTATGATTGAATTAATTGCAAACGTCGTAGGGGCAGACGCCTCTGTCTGCCCGCAATTTTATGCGATTTTTTTCGGGCGGACACGGGGTTCCGCCCCTACAGATTTTAAAATAAATTATTCACACAAATTACAATTTACCTTTGTCGAAAAATGTCTCTTTATATAAGTTTCTGTCAAATTGTTTACATCCTCTTGCATTTTATGTTACAATATGTAAAAAAATGGTTGATAAATCAATCATTTCATTATATATTAGATATATAAAAATATATAAAATTTGCAAATAGCGAGGGTGATTATATGTCAAAAAACATGTACGCTTTAACAAATCCCCAAAAATCAATATGGCTAACGGAGCAATTTTATAAAGGGACGTCGATCGAAAACATTACAGGTACTGTAATTGTTTCACAAAATGTAGATTTTGATGCTTTAAAAAAAGCAATAAATCTATTTGTTAAAAATAATGATAGTTTTAGACTAAAATTTACAGTAAAAGATGGTACTGTTATGCAGTATGTTGATACTTTTACTGAATTTAACATAGAAAAAATATCAGTTCAAACTGATAAAGATGTTAAAAATTTAGAAAGGAAAATGTGTGATACTGTTTTTAACACATTAGAAAATTTTTTATTTGATTTCAAATTATTTGAATTTCCAAATGGAAATGGTGGTTTTGTTATAAATGCACACCATTTAATTGCTGATGCTTGGACAGCTGGTCTTGTTGTTAACGAAATTATGGGATATTATGAAACTTTAATAAAAAATGAAGAATTATCAAATGAACCTATCCCTTCATATATAGACTATATAAATTCTGAAAAAGAATATTTGAATAGTGAAAAATTTAAAAAAGATAAAACTTTTTGGAATGAACTTTTCGATACTATTCCAGAAGTAGCTACAATTCCTAGTGTAAAACAAGAAACTAAAGAAATAAACTGCAGTGCAAAAAGAAAACTTTTTACTATTCCAAAAGAAACTGTAGATTTAATAAATGAATTTTGTAAAACAAAAAAAGCTTCTATATTTAATTTCTTTATGGGAGTTCTTTCAATATATTTATCTAGAGTATCAGGACTTGACGAATTTGTAATTGGTACTCCTATATTAAACCGAGGAAATTTTAAAGAAAAGCAAACAACTGGTATGTATATAAGCACAATTCCATTTAAGGTATCTGTAAATTCTGAAGATTTATTTGGAGATTTTTTAACCAATATTTCAGTAGATTTTTTAAAAATATTTAGACACCAAAAATATCCATATCAATACTTATTAGAAGATTTAAGAAGTAAAGATAGCAGTATTCCTAATTTATATAAACTTTTAATTTCTTATCAAAATGTAAGAAGTAATAAACAATCTTCTGATGTATTATATGATTCAAGATGGATTGGAAATAACAATATTTCAGATGATATTAATATACACTTGTATGATATGAATGATACAGGTAGTTTAAGTATAGCTTATGATTATTTGCTAAGCAAATATACAATAGATGATATTTGCTCAATTCATGCTAGACTTTTACATATAATTAATCAAATTTTAGAAAATAACGAAATTAAATTAAAGGATATAGAAATAGTTACACCTGATGAATTAAACAAAATATTATATGATTTTAATAATACAAAAGCAGACTACCCAAAAGATAAAACAATAACTGAAGCTTTTGAAGAACAAGTAGAAAAAACTCCTGATAATGTTGCAATTGTTTTTGAAAATGAGCAACTAACATATAAAGAATTAAACGAAAAAGCAAATAGCCTTGCATATTACTTAAGAAATAATGGTATTGGAAGAAGTGATATTGTTGGTATTATGGTCAATCGTTCTTTAGAAATGATTGTTTCTATTCTTGCGGTTCTTAAGAGTGGAGCTTGCTATATTCCAATAGACCCTGAATATCCTCAAGACAGAATAGAATATATGCTTTCTAATAGTAATGCTAAAATGCTTTTAACTTTTAAAAAATTGGATTATAAAGTTAATTTTGAAAATAAATTATTTGTTGAATTAAATAACGAATTATATAATTCTCATAAAAAAAATTTAGAAAATATCAATGAACCAGATGATTTATCATATATTATATATACCTCTGGTTCTACTGGCATGCCTAAAGGGGTTATGCTGAGTCATAAGAATGTAAACAATTTTATAGCAGGTATGACAGATATAATTAATTTCTCTGCCAATAAAACAATAGTTTCAGTTACTACCATTAGCTTTGATATTTTTGTATTAGAGTCTTTGTTACCTTTACAAAAAGGCCTAAAAATTATAATTGCGAACGAAAAGGAGCAAACAAACGTAAGTCTATTTAATAAACTATGTATAGAAAATGATGTAAATATTATACAGACCACACCTTCTCGTTTTCAATTTTTAATTTCTGATTCAAGTAACCTTGATTACTTTAATAACATTACTGATATATTAGTTGGCGGAGAGCCATTTCCAAAATTATTATTAACACAATTAAAAACATTATCAAGTGCTAATATATATAATGTTTATGGTCCAACTGAAACGACTGTATGGTCTACAGTAAAAAACTTAAGTAATTCTACATATATAACAATAGGTACACCAATTTATAATACTATATGTTACATATTTGATAAAAACAAAAATATGCTTCCTATTTTTACTCCTGGAAATCTATATATTGGTGGAGATGGAGTATCATCAGGATATTATAACAACACATCTTTAACTGCTCAAAAATTTATTGACAACAAATATGTAAACGGAAAAATTTATGATACTGGAGATTTAGCATATTACACAGACACAGGAGACTTAGTTCATTTAGGAAGAACCGATCTTCAAGTAAAAGTTAACGGACATAGAATAGAATTGGAAGAAATTGAAAATAAAATAATATCTTTAGATAAAATAGACAAATGTATTGTTACAAAAAATTGTTTAAATGATAATCATGAATTTCTATGTGCATACTTTATTTCATCTGATAATATTGATATAAACACTATAAGAAACCATTTAACAAAAGTTTTACCTTTATATATGATACCTCAATATTTCATTAAGCTTGATGCTTTTCCATATACACCTAATGGAAAAATTGATCGAAAAAAACTACCTATGCCAAATGTTGAAATTCCCAATAAAGAGATATTTTTACCTAGAAACAGCACAGATGAATTATTAATAAATCTATTAAGTGAGCTACTAAATATTGAAAATATAAGTATTGAAGATTCTTTCTTTGAACTTGGTGGAGATTCTTTAACTGCTATAAATTTATGTACAAAAATTTATAGTGAATTTAATGTACAAATTTTTGTTAAAGATATTTTAGAAAATCCTGTAATTAAAGATTTATCTGACTATCTTTATTCTAAAGATAGTAATAATATTGATAATACTATATATAAAGCAAACAAAGCTTCATATTATGCTGCTTCTTCTGCACAAACAAGAACATATTATGCTTCTAATATTGCAGGACCAAGCTCTACTTTATACAACATTTCTGGTGGTTTAATCTTAGACAAAATGCCTAATACTTCAAAATTACAAAATGCCTTTAATAAATTACTTCAAAGACATTCTGCTTTAAGAACACATTTTGAAGTACAGGATAATAAAGTTGTACAAAAAGTTGAAGATTCTTTAAACTTTAAATTAAGTTCAGACTCTAATGCTATAGAAGAAAAACAAATTAAATCTGTATTTAATGAATTTGTAAAACCTTTCGATTTGTCTAAAGCTCCTTTATTTAGAGCAAAAATAGTAAAACTAGATAATGAAAAAGCTTTTCTTATGATAGATATGCATCATATTATTTCTGATGGAACTTCTTTATCCATCTTAGTTAATGATGTTTGCAAATTATATAATGATGAAGAATTACCAGCATTAAAAATAGATTATAAAGATTATGCTGTATGGGAAAACACAAAAATAAATAATGGAGATTTAAAAGAATCTGAAGATTACTGGTTAAATAAGTTTAAATCAGAAGTTCCTGTCCTTAACCTACCTACAAAAACAAGACCTGCTGTTCAATCTTTTGAAGGGGATAAAGTTTATTCAGAAATTGATAAATTAACTACAGAAAAATTAAATGTTTTAGCTAAAAATTTAGGAATTACTCCTTACATGATTCTTTTATCTGCATACTATATTTTACTTTCAAGATATACTTCTCAGGAAGATATTGTTGTTGGAACTCCTATTGTAAATAGAGATTCTAGTGAGCTTTATAACATTGTTGGTATGTTCGTTAATAGCTTGCCACTTAGAGCAACTATTGATAGTACTTTATCATTTAAAACTTTCTTAAATCAAATTAAAGATATTTGTTTAGAAAGCTATAAGCATCAAAACTATCCTTTCGATGAATTAGTAAATAAATTAAATTTAACACGTGATACAAGCAGAAGCCCTTTATTTGATACTATGTTTATTTATCAAAATAACGGCTATTCACCAGTTTCTTTTAATGGAATTAATGCAGAGTATTATATACCAAACTTAAAAATTTCTAAATTTGATTTATCTTTAGAAATTGTACCAAATGATGAAAAACTTAGTTTATCATTTGAATATGCAACTAAATTATTTGATGAAAGTTTTATTAAAAACTTATCAAACCATTATATAAATATTTTAACTGCTATTTTAAATAATATAGATATAAAAATAGCTGATATTTGTATGCTATCAAATGACGAAAAAAACAAAATATTATATAATTTTAACAATACAAAAGTAGACTATCCAAAAGATAAAACAATTACTGAAGCTTTTGAAGAACAAGTCGAAAAAACTCCTGATAATATTGCTATTGTTTTTGAAAATCAGCAACTAACATATAAAGAATTAAATGAAAAAGCAAATAGCCTTGCATATTACTTAAGAAATAATGGTGTTGGAAGAAATGATATTGTTGGCATTATGGTCAATCGTTCTTTAGAAATGATTGTTTCTATTCTTGCTGTACTTAAAAGCGGGGCATGCTACATTCCTATTGATCCAGAATATCCTCAAGACAGAATAGAATATATGCTTTCTAATAGTAATGCTAAACTGCTTTTAACTTTTAAAAAATTAGAAGATAAAGTTAGTTTTGAAAACAAATTATTTGTTGAGTTAAATAATAAATCATATAATTCTAATAAAAGTAATTTAGAAAACATTAATGAACCAGATGACTTGTCATATATTATATATACCTCAGGTTCTACTGGTATGCCTAAAGGGGTTGCATTAAAACACATTTCTATTTACAATTTAACAAATTATTGTAATAACTATGTAGAGTACTTAAAATCTAATACTAATCAATCAATTGCTTCCATTACTACAATAAGCTTTGATATATTTGTATTTGAAACACTAATTTCTCTTCAAAAAGGATTAAAAGTAATCCTTGCTAATGAAGAAGAACAACATCTACCTTCTAAATTAAACAAAATGTTACAAAAACATGATATACAAATACTTCAAATGACACCATCTAGAATGCAATTTTTTGTTGATAATATAGAAGAATGTCCTTACCTAAAAAACCTTAAATATGTTGTTTTAGCAGGTGAACCTCTTCCAAATCAGTTGTTATCTAAATTAAAAGATTTAGGAATAAGTAAGATATATAATGGATATGGTCCTAGCGAAACTACTGTATTTTCATCTTTAACTGATGTAACTAATCAAAAAGATATTAATATAGGTAAACCTTTATATAATACACAAATGTATATTTTAGATAAGTTTATGAACCCTACTCCAATTGGAATCCCTGGTGAATTATATATTAGTGGTGATGGCGTTGGTTATGGATATGTAAATAATGAAAATTTAACTCAAAAAAGTTTTATAAAAAATTTATTTATAGATAATACAATAATGTACAAAACTGGTGATTTATGCAAGTTTTTGGATAATGGAGAAATTTATTATCTTGAAAGAGTTGATAATCAAGTAAAAATTAGGGGACTTAGAATTGAACTTGGAGAAATTGAAGCAAAAATGTTAGAATATCCTAACATTTTAAAAGCAAAAGTAATAAAACAAACTATTGATAATAGAGAATTTATAGCTGCATACTATATTTCAAATAAAAGAATAAAAATAAATGAACTTAGAAGACATTTATCTACCTCATTGCCTAAATATATGGTACCTTCATATTTTACACCTATGTCTGAATTTCCATATACTCCTAATGGCAAAATAGATAAAAAAGCACTTCCTATTCCTAATGGCATACTAAATTCAAGTAAAGAAAAATATGTAGCACCTAAAACAGACTTAGAAATACGTATTGCTTCAATATGGGAAAAGCTTTTAAACACAAAACCTATAGGAATTAATGATAACTTTTTTGAATTAGGTGGAGATTCTATATTAGCAATGAATTTAAATATAGAACTATTAAAGATATCAGATAAAACAACATATTCAGATATATTTAATTTTCCAACCATCTCAAGCCTAGCAAAAAAAATAGAATCAAATCAATCTGATGATGAAATTATGTTAGAAGAATCAGATAATAATATTTTTGATTTTTCTGATATTCTTAACCATAACTTAGATGATTCTCATATATATAAATCATCTCCAGATAATATATTACTTACTGGTGCAACAGGTTTCTTAGGTGCTCATATACTGGATTCCTACTTAAAAACTCAATCTGGAAATGTCTATTGCATTGTAAGAAAAGAACCTGGTATTACTGCAGAAACCAAATTATATGATAAACTAAATTATTACTTTGGAAGTAAATATAATGACTTAATAAATAAAAGAATATTTGTTGTTACAGGAAATATAACTGAAGATGGATTTGGATTAAATCAAGAGGATTTATTCAATTTAGCTAATTCTGTGGATATAGTAATAAATAGTGCAGCTAGAGTAGATCACTATGGAAAATATCAAGATTTTTATAATGCAAATGTTAAAAGTGTAAAACAAATTATAAATTTCTGTTCTACTTTTAACAAGAAATTTTACCAAATATCTACACTAAGTGTATCTGGCAATGCCTTTGACACTTCAAGCAATATACAAACTATAGAAGGAACCCAAACTTTTGATGAATCTTCACTTTATATAGGCCAAAACTTGGATAATGTATATATTAAGAGTAAGTTTGAAGCGGAAAAACTTGTTCTACATGCAATCCAAGCTGGATTAGATGCTTATATTTTAAGGATGGGTAATTTAATGCCTAGACTTTCTGATGGAAAATTTCAGGAAAATATACTTGACAATGCATACATCAATAGACTTATAGCATTCCTTAAAATAAAAAAACTTCCAAATTATATTGAAGATTTGTATTTAGAATTTACACCGATTGACTCTGCAAGTGATTCTATAATCAAATTAATATGCAATAGTAACAAAATAAATAGAATATTCCATTTATTTAATCACAATCATGTATATTTAAAACCTCTTTTTAAATTGTTAAATAAGCATGGTTATAACTTTAGCTTCGTTGATGAATCTGAATTTAAAAACATTGTAAAAACATTAATAAACAGAAAAAAAGAAAATAATAATTTGAATGTTTTTATAAATGATTTTGATAAAGATTTGCATTTAACCTATAAAACTGATATTATAATTAAGTCTGATTTCACAATCAGTTATCTTAAAAAAATTAAATTTAAATGGCCTAAAATAAGTAACGATTATATTTTAAAATTTATAGAAATTATTAAAAGGGTGATGTAGAATGTTTTTCTCTTTAGATGCAATATTATTGTTTATAGCACTAATAATAGTAATAGGAATGCTTATTTTCCTACTAAAAGCCAAAAAAAAGAACCAGTTGCATAAAGTTTTTATTATACTTTTTAGTTTACTATTCGTATGGTTTATAGGACTACTCTTACAGATATATTTATCTACTCCTTTGAAAATATCTCCTATATATTTTGAATATTTAATATATATATCTGCTTGTTTTTTACCGGTATTCGTATTAATAATGTCTTTAATATTTGTAAATACAAAAATTAAATTTACTACTAAATATTTGTTTTTATTTGTTATACCTTTAACCTCATTATTTATATTATGGACAAATGATTTTCATCATCTATTCTATGAACAATATTCTACAAATTTTAGAGAAACAATATTTGGTCCATATTTTTTGATACATTCAATATATTCATACTCTTGTATAGCAATTGGTATAATATATCTTCTTTATTATACAATAAGAAATTCTGGTTTCTTTTCTAGACAATCTTTGCTAATATGTATTGGAGCCCTAATTTCATTATTAACTAGCATTGTATCAACTTTTGGAATATTAGATTTATCTATATATATAACGCCTATATCATTTACATTAGAAATATTCTTAATATCTTTGGCAATGTTTAAATTCAATTTTCTAACTGTAGCACCAATTGCTCTTCAAAAAGTAGTTGATAGAATATCTGATGCATATATAGTTATAAATGAAAATAATACAATTACAGATTTTAATCAAACTTTTTTAAATATGTTTGAAGCTACTTCTACTGATATAAGAAATAAGAATTTGTTTGATTTACTATCATCTTATAAAGAATTAAACATTAATATCAATATTTTTAGTAAATCTTTAAAAGAAGTTGAAAATTCTAACAAAACAGTAATACTAGAAAAGCACTTTGATAAAATAAATAAATATTTCCATATTGAAATAAATCGCATAGAATCAAAGGGGAATTTTTTAGGTACACTTATTCTTTTGAAAGATATTACTCAGCACACTGTAGACATGCAAACTATTAAGGATAACCAGGATATGCTTGTTGAAAAAGAACGTTTAGCTTCTCTTGGACAAATGATTGGTGGTATAGCACATAACTTAAAAACTCCTATAATGTCAATTGCCGGTGCTGCAGAAGGTTTATCTGATTTAATTAAAGAATATGACTCAAGTGTAGAAGACTCTGATGTAACTGCTGAAGATCATCATGAGATTGCAAAAGAAATGCAAGAATGGATAGAAAAAACAAAAACTCATTTATCATATATGTCTGATGTAATTACAGCAATAAAAGGACAAGCTGTTGCATTTTCAGAGCAAACTGCAAGTGGTTTTACAGTTAGAGAGCTTATAAATTATGTAGATATTTTAATGAAACACGAATTAAAAAATGCATTAATAAATTTAAAAACTCAAGCAAATATCGATACTTCTACAGTTGTTAATGGAAATATTAATAGCTTGGTTCAAGTAATTAATAATATAATATCTAATAGTATTCAAGCTTACCAAGCTAAAGGAAAAACAAACGAGGATATAAACTTTACAATATATAAAGAAGGTAAAAATATAATTTTTAAAATAGAAGATTTTGCTGGTGGGTTACCTGCTAAAGTACAAGATAAATTATTTAAAGAAATGGTAACAACAAAAGGTAAAAACGGAACTGGTCTTGGGTTATTTATGTCTTATTCAAATATTAAAGCTCACTTTAGTGGAAATATAAAATATGAAACTCAAAAAGGAAAAGGAACTTCATTCTTTGTTGAAATTCCTTTGGAGTAAATTATAAAAAAAATATCCTTCTGTTGTTGCATTGAAGGATATTTTTTGACATTAAAATTAATTAGCTAATAATTGAGCTTGTAATTCTGTAATATTTTTTACTATATATGTTGCTCCTGCATTTTGTAGTTCAGTATAATTTCCATATCCATATAAAACCCCTATCGAATCAAGTTTAGTTTGTTTGGCCCCTATTATATCATGTGACTTATCACCTATCATAACACTATCTTCAGGATTTAAATTAGTTGAAGATAATATATACTGTATTACTTCTCCTTTTTTTGATCTTGTACCATCAAGAGTACTTCCACATATGAAAGAAAAATATTTGCTTATATCGAGATTATCAAGTATTTGTTTAGCAAATACTTCTGCCTTTGACGTCGCAATTATAAGATTTTTATTTTCGCTTACCAATTTATTTAATAGCTCCGGAACGCCTTTATATAAGACGTTTTGGAACACACCTTTCTCTTTGAAATATTCTCTATATTTTGTTATAGCCATTTCTGTATCCTTTTCATTAAACCTATAATATTGTGAAAAAGATTCTCTAAGCGGAGGGCCAATAAATTTATATAGCTCTTCTGTTGTTTTTACTTTAATTCCAAAATATTCTAATGCATATTTTACTGAGTTAGTTATTCCTTCTTTTGGATTTATTAACGTGCCATCTAAATCAAATAAGATATTTTTATAATTCTTCACTCTTCTTCCTCCTATCTCTAATTTCAAAATAAGTTTCTAAAATATTTTTATTATCTTTTCTTTTATATTCATAATCTTCAGGCATTTGAAACAAAAACTTTTCTCCTTTAGATGTCATTTCTAATTTTACTAACCTCTTATCTTTAAAATAAGACAAAGTTATCTCCATAGTATAACTCAATTTATTTAATAAATTTAAAACATATTGTATTCTACCTGAAATCATATCCATTAAATCATTAGGAAGGGAATACCTTTCTAAAAAGTCTAATATTTCAGAGTTTAGAGAATATACATCAAAATCACTACCATTAATTTGATAATTAAAATTGCATTCTTTATAAATAAACTCTCTTGTTTCCCTTTTTATAGGATTATTAAAAATTTGTTCTGGGCTCCCTATTTCACATATTCTCCCATTATGCATATATACTATTCTATCTGAAATTTCTTTAGCAAAATTCATTTCATGTGTTACAACCACCATAGTTATTCCTGATTTTGCTAACTTACGAATAACTGCAAGCACTTCATAAGCTTTTATTGGATCGAGAGCTGAAGTAGGTTCATCAAATAATATTATTTCAGGATTCATTGCAAGACATCTTGCAATTGCCACTCTCTGCTTTTGCCCCCCTGACAGTTGTCTTGGGAAACAATTTTCTTTATTTAATAATCCTACTTGTTTTAATAAATGCCTTGCTTTTTCTTCAGCTTCTTTCTTATTTTGTTTTAATAATTTTATAGGTGCAATGGTTAAATTATCAATTACACACAAATGTTCAAAAAGATTAAATTTTTGAAAGACCATTCCTATCTTTTTTCTAATATCCGACACACTTACTTTGCTATCTAAAATAGCAGTATTATTTATATATATTTCCCCCTGTTCTGGCTTCTCTAATAAATTAATACAGCGTATTAATGTGCTCTTACCTGCACCAGATGCGCCAATAATAGATATAATTTCTCCTTTTGCAACATGTAAATTTATATTTTCTAAAACAGTAATACCATTATAAGTCTTGCATAAATTATCTATTTTAATCATACCCATCCCCACTTATTTCTCTCTATTTATTCTTTTCTCTATATAATTGAGAATTAATATCAACATTCCAATCACCATAAAATATAATATAGTAGTTAATATTAATGGAAAAAAGGCATCAAAAGTTTGACTACGAATTATATCTGTTGCTCTAGTTAAATCTTGAACTCCTATATATCCTACAATAGATGTTAATTTTATAATAGTTATAACTTCCCCTTTGTATACCGGGAAAACTACTTTAATTGCTTGAGGTAAAACAATATATAATAATATTTGAATTTTTGTGAATCCCATTGAAATACCTGCTTCTATTTGTTCTATTCCAACAGATTTGATACCTATCCTTCCTTGCATATCCACCGTTAAATTTTCTAGTTACGCATAAACATTTTTCTGAAAATTCAACTTTTGTTTTTTGCTTTAACGTATAAAGTATTATTTCTCCAATGTTAGTTCATTTTAATAAGAACAAAAAAACAAAAACAACCTCTTTCATAAGAAGTTGTTTTTTTATTTTAATTATCATCTTCTAATGCTCCAAATAATTCGTCAAATTTTGCTTCTAATTCTTTTTGTACATCATATGATAATACATCATTTTCATTATTAGTTATATCGTCTTGTGGTAATTCTGGAGCACTCTCATCTATTTTATTATCTGATATGTCATCATCAAATAAATCATCTAAACTTTCAATTTTTGTATCTTGTTTTTTCTCTTCTGATTCTTCTACATAAGGGTTATATGGATTATATTTTCTCCATTTTCCTCTATCTATTGGGTCTATATCATTGTGGCTACACGCAAATCTATTTACTAATTTTATTGTATCATATTTAAAGTAATAATATTTTGGTGCTTTTATCGGTTTTATACCTTTTTCAAATATAATACACAAATCATTGTCTAATCTTCTTAATTCATCTGGTGTCATTAGTGCCCTTGCCATAACTTGGTCTTGTTTATTGTATCCTTGCCTCCACATATGTTTATCTTTACTTACAGACCAGCTATCTCTGTTTATTGTTTTTTCTCCTAATTCTTTCGAGAAATATTCAACTGTTTTTTGTGAGTTACTTCCTAAAAATAATGTTGTATCACAGTTACCAATTATTGTTTCATGAGATTTTTCATAAACCGCTTCTAATTGGTCTAAGTTTTGTAAGATGACACTAAAGGAAATTTTTCTACTTCTTGATGTTGATATTTTTTTATCAAAATCAGGTATTTTACCAATGTTTGCAAACTCGTCCAATATAAAATATGTAGGCTGTGGAAGTGCTCCACCTTTTATATCTGCAAAGTCATATAATCTTTGTATCATTTGAGAAAAGAATATTGTTAATAAAAAATCATATGCAGCATGTGTATCTGATGAAATTACAAATACTGCTGTTTTTTTACTTCCTATTTCTTCAAAATCTATAGTGTTTGTTGATGTAAGTTCTGCAATATCTTTTGAATCAAACTTACCAAGTTTTGATTGTAGTGATGAAAGTATAGAACTATATGTTTTTTCTGGTGCAATTTCAATAGATTTATAGTTCATTCTTGCAGGGTGATCATAAGGTAATTGATTCATCAGTTCTGTTAATAAATTTCCTGCTCCATTGTTATTTGCAGCTCTAACAAGCTCCGCACAGCTTGCTAAATTTTGTTCCTCCTCTGGCCTCGTTGCTAGTAAATAATATATCAATGCTTTTAATAGCATTTCTGCCATATCATCCCAATATGGATCTGCTTGATTTTGTACTTCAGTCTGCCCTTTAACTATTGTATTTGCTATAACGTCAACATCTATTTCACTTTGTATGTGCATTAATGGATTATATCCATCGCTGTTTTTAGGGTTAACTAAGTTAAATATTTTTATATCATAACCTTTGCTTTTTAAATATCCGGCTGTTTTATCATACAATTCTCCTTTTGGATCTGTAAAAACATAAGACCCTAAAAGCTGATAAGCATTTGGAATAACGTATGATGCAGATTTTCCGAGATCCTGATCCGTCCAACAACTAAAACATTTACGTTTCCTCTTTTATCTACTGGTAAATAATGTTTTTCTGCAAGAAGTATTCCTTTATTTTTACTTAATACACTATATTGCTCTCCTGATGCCCAATCACTTGAACCATGTTCTATGTCTGTATATTCATTTTTAGGCATAGATTTTATAAATCCAATCATTGCACAAATTATTAAAAATACTGTTAAATAGCCTTCTACTTTCCAAAAAGTAGAAATATACTCAGCCTTAAATATTTTATCTAAATTTATTCCTATATCTCCTATATTTAGAAATATCTTTTCTATAAATGTTCCCAAATTAAATGCTCCGACCAACAGTAGACTCAACTTTACTTACTGTAATAGACGAAGCTAAAACTATGGATAATGAAATCCATAGTATAGAAATTATTATAAACAACATTTTACTTTTTTTTAACGTGTTTTTTATTTTATAACCCATAATTAATCACCTTTTCATTAGTGTTATTTTTATCTGCCATCCTCTACATCTTTAGTTTTGTTGTTCTCTAATAAACTTTTTGTAGTTGGATTTTTTGCTAAGTGTTCTCTAATAGCTTCTTTCGCTCCTTCTCTAATTCTGTTGTTCTCTAATGGAATTTTTGTAGTTGGATTTTTTGCTAAGTATTCTCTAATTGCTAACTCCGTACTTCTTTTGGGGTTAAACTCCTTGTTTTGAGCTTCCATTGTAGCTATACATGCTTTAATTTTAGGATCTACATTTGTAGTTTCACTATTCATAATCACTTATCCTCCCTATTAATTATTACTTTCTCTTATTTCAAATGCAAAATACGTTTTATATGGTTTTAATTTGCATTTTCCTCTTACTTCATTAGTTTTTTCATCAAAATATAATATTGGTTTTACTTCTTCAGTTGTTTCAGGATCTATAATTGATATAGGTCTTTTCAAATTTGGCGTATACTCCACATCTTTATATTCAATTTCTTCTTCGCTATATATATTATCAAATTTCATAGGTATTGGCTTTTTAGATATAGTCACACTATCTTCTTCTAGCAACCCTACATTTACAACAACTTTTTCTTTAGCAAACGAAAGAATTACTAGTTCATTACCTTCTGGTTTAGGTTCATTTACATAAAACGTTTTTTTCTTTTTCTCTCCTATTAATTCTTCGGTAAACTCAAGTCTTTCTACTGTATATTTAGGCGCATTTTTAGCCATTTCCTTTTCCGTTTTATTTACTTGGTAAATTACAGTATTTACTCCTTGTGGATCCGTTATACTAAAATGTTTTCCTTGTATAAATTCCTCCATGCTTTTTTAGCACCTCATTTCTACATATACTAATGCATTTTATCGTTCGTATAATCATATTTATAATTATACCTTTTTTTTATTTAAATGTCAATATTTTCAACAAATTATGTGAACTGTTTTTGTAGCGGGTTAGATTGGTCTCTTTCAAATTCTAATATTTTTTATTTGGGCAGAGCAAGCCCTGCCCCTACAATTTGGTTGTATCTTTTCGGGCGAGGGTGGAACCTCGTCCCTACTAATTTATTTGTTTCTTGGGTTAAATGTTGATATATTTTTTAATTTCTCAAATAATTCTTTTTCATCTTCTGTTAACCTTTTAGGTACAACTGTTTTTACTTCTGCTACTAGATCTCCCCTGCTACCTCTACCGTCTTTGTATCCTTTTTGTGCAATTCTTATTTTTTCTCCACTTTGTATTCCTGGTGGTACATATAAAGAAACTGTATCATCTATTGAATCTATATTTACTCTTTTTCCTAATGCTGCTTCCCATGGTGTTAAAAACAAATCCGTTACTACGTCATATCCTTGTAATTTAAATTTGTTATTATTTTGTATGTTTATTTTTATAAACATATCTCCATTTTTTCCGCCATTAGAACCTTGTTTACCTTGTCCTAGTAGTCTTATTTTTTCTCCATCTCTTATCCCTTCCGGAATTTTTACTGAAAATGTTTTCATTTTTCCATTAACTGTTCTTAAAGAAATTTTTTTCTCTGTTCCATAATATGCATCTTCTATTCCAACATTTATTTCTGTTTCTACGTTTTCTCCTTTTATAGGATTTTTCTTTTTTATATTTGTATTATTTTCTTGGTTTGTTTCTGTTGGTACTCCAAAAAACATATTAAAAAAGTCACTAAATATTGAATCTTTATCTCTTTTGCTTTCTTGATATTCTTGTTTTGCCTGTTTTTTTGCTACATGTGTATTCCACATTCTATCATATTTTCTTTTTGTAGATGAATTTGATAACACTCTATATGCTTCATTTATGTCTTTAAATCTTTCTTCTGTTCTAGCGTTCCCCCCATTTACATCTGGATGATATTTTTTTGCCTGTTCACGAAATGCTATTTTTATTTGTTCATTATTTACTTTATTATTTTCTAATCCTAGTATTTTATAATAATCTTTAAAAATCATTTCAACATCCTCCTACAAAATTTGCCTGCAAATTTTGTACTATTAACTCTTCACTTTTCACTCTTATCTATTGTACAATTTAACTTTTCATATTTAGTTTTAATCTTGAATGATTATACCATAAAAATGCTTATTTGTGAATATATTGCTTAATTTTTTTACTTTTTTATTGCAATTTTTACATAATTTGCATATAATTTAGTTGAATTAGCAAGAAGGAGTGTTGCTTATGAGAAAAAACATATATTCTAACGAAAATTCTCAATACAAAATAATAGCTGTTGATGATGAATCTGGAATTTTAGATTCTTTAAAAGTTTTTTTAAATAAAGCTGGTTATAATTTTGTTGGAATAACAGATCCTATGGAAGCAATAGAAAGAGTAAAACAAGAACATTTTGATTTAATGTTACTTGACTTTATAATGACACCTATTCATGGAGACCAAGTAGTAGAAGAAATTCGTAAATTTAATAAAGACTTATATATTTTGCTTCTTACTGGTCATAAAGATTTAGCTCCACCACTAGAAACAATTAGAAGATTAGATATTCAAGGGTATTGCGAAAAAAGTGATAAATTTGATCAACTACTTTTACTTGTAGAATCAGGAATAAAGGCAATATCTCAAATGAATTTAATTAGAAAAATAAATAATGAGTTAAAAGATACATATGAAAAATTGGAAAAAGCATATTTAGAAAGTATAGAAACTTTGCGTTTTACAGTAGAAGCAAAAGACACCTATACAAGAGGTCATTCAGATAGAGTTTCTGAATATTCTGTATTAATTGGACAAAAACTAAACCTTCCAAGCGAAGATATAAATACTTTAAAAATAGGTGGTTTATTTCATGACATTGGAAAAATAGGTGTTCCTGATAGTATTTTATTAAAAAACGCAAAACTTACAGATGATGAATATTCCGAAATTAAGAATCACCCTACAATCGGTGCTCACATATTGTCTAATGCTACTATTTTTCAAAATGTACTTCCTGTTGTTAAACATCATCATGAACGTTTTGATGGGAACGGTTATCCTGGAAAATTAAAAGGTTTGGAAATTCCTTTTCTAGCAAGAATTGCTGCAGTAGCAGATGCATTTGATGCTATGACATCTAGAAGAACTTACAGAGATTCCTTATCTTTAGATATTGTTAAAGCAGAAATTGAAAAATGCAAAGGTTCACAATTTGACCCAAATTGCGCAGATGCATTTTTGGATATATTAAATAATGATTATGAAAAGATAGAAGAAATCAGAAAAAAATATAATCCAGAAAGCTAAAACAAATATAGCATGATAATTATTTGTAGAGAACTGTAGGGGCGACTAGTAGTCGCCCCTACAATTTCTCTACAATTTTTATTTTCCTATTCAATTCCAAGATATTCATTATATGTACATTCTCTGTCTATAATTTTATCTTTTCTTAAATCTATTATTCTATCTGCAACAGTTTCAGTTAATTGGTGATCATGTGATGTAAATATCATATTTCCTTTAAATTTCTTCATTCCTTCATTTAGTGCTGTAATTGATTCCATATCTAAATGATTTGTTGGGTCATCAAATATTAAGAAATTTGCCCCTGAAAGCATTAATTTAGATAATACACATCTTACTTTTTCTCCACCTGATAAAACTTTAACATTCTTTAAAGCTTCATCTCCTGAAAATAGCATTCTTCCTAAAAATCCTCTTACATATGTTTCGTCTGGGTCTTTAGAATATTTTCTAAGCCAATCTACAAGTATTTCATCTCTATCAAATAAATATGAATTATCTTTTGGAAAATAATCTTTTGTTATTGTTTGTCCCCAAATTATTTCTCCACTATCTGGTTCTACTTCTCCTGCTATTATTTGGAATAAAAGTGTTGTTGCAAGCTCATTATCTGACAATACTGCTATTTTATTATCTGCTTTTACTGAAAAAGATATATTTTTTAATACTTCTTCTCCGTTTATACTTTTACATAGATTTTTTACTGTAAGAATTTCTTTTCCTGGTTCTCTATCTGGTTTAAAATCTATATATGGATATTTTCTGTTAGATGCTTTTATTTCTTCTAATTGTATTTTCTCTAATGATTTTTTTCTTGATGTTGCTTGTTTTGATTTTGAAGCATTTGCACTAAATCTTGCTATAAATTCTTGCAATTCTTTTATTTTTTCTTCTTTCTTTTTATTTTGTTCTCTAGCTTGTTTTAGTGCTAATTGACTAGATTCGTACCAAAAGTCGTAATTACCTGGATAAACTTTAATTTTTCCAAAATCCACATCTGCTATATGTGTACAAACTTTATTCAAGAAATATCTATCATGAGATACAACTATTACTGTATTTTCAAAATCTATTAAAAATTCTTGTAACCAATTTATACTTTTTAAATCTAAATCGTTTGTAGGCTCGTCCAATAATAAAACATCTGGATTTCCAAATAAGCTTTGTGCAAGTAATACTTTTACTTTGTCTTTTGCTTCTATTTCTTTCATTAATTTGTAATGCTCACTTGCAGGTATACCTAAATTATTAAGAAGTGTTGCAGCATCTGATTCTGCATTCCACCCATCTAATTCCCCAAATCTTTCTTCCAATTTTGCAGCTTTTAATCCATCTTCTTCTGAAAAATCTGGTTTTGCGTATATTTCTTCTTTTTCTTTCATTATGCTATAAAGTTCGTTATTACCCATTATAACTGTGTCTATTACAGAATTTTCTTCATAAGCAAAGTGGTCTTGTTTTAAAGTAGAAAGTCTTTCTCCTTTATCCATAGAAACTTCACCTTTACTTGGTTCTAGTTCTCCTGATAATACTTTTAAAAAAGTAGACTTCCCAGCTCCATTTGCTCCAATTAATCCATAGCAATTTCCTTTTGAAAATTTTATATTTACATCTTCAAATAAAACTCTCTTTCCAAATCTTACTGTTACTCCTACAGTATTTAACATTATTTATCCCTTCCTTTTTTAATTTAATATACAACGCCAAAAGCTGTTTTTTTAACTATAACATGTCTTTTTTCTTTAACCATACAAATGCTATGACTGAAACTAATACTGAAATTCCGCATACTATTACAAATCCATATGGATTAGTTGCAAATGGAAGAGGTACATTCATTCCCCAGATACTTGCAATTAATGTTGGTAATGACAAAACAATAGTAATTGATGCTAATAATTTCATTACAACATTTAGATTGTTTGATATTATTGATGCATAAGCGTCCATTGTACCATTTAACACTTCTCTATATATTTTCCCCATCTCAATTGCCTGTCTATTTTCTATAATAGCATCTTCTAATATTTCGTCATCTTCTTCATAAGATTTTAATACTTTGCCTCTTGCAGTTTTCTCCATAACAACTTCATTGGCTTTTAATGATGTTGTTATATATACCAAACTGTTTTCTAATCTTAACAATTTCATTAAATCTTGATTTTTCATTGTTTTCTTTAAATCGTTTACTGTATTTTCAGCTTCTTTATTTATTTTCTTTAAATCATTTAAATAATATGATGCGTTTAAATATAATATTTGTAATAGGAATCTAGTTTTTTTGTATGTAAACATTCCTTTTACTCTTCCTTTTTCAAAAGCTTCTATTATTCTATTTTTCTTTAATGCTACAGAAATAAAATACTCATCTCTTACTACAATTAATCCTAACGGCATTGTTGAATAAGTTTTCCCTTCACTATCTTCTTCTATAACTGGAACATCTATAACGAATAATGTCATGTCATCTTCTATGTCAATTCTGGCTTGTTCTTCATAATCAAGAGGATATTTTATGAACTCATCTTCTATTTTTAAATTTGAACAAACTTCTTCAATTTCTTCAGCTGTAGGATTTACTAAATTTATCCAGGATCCTGGTCTAAACTCTTTTATTTTTTCAAATTTATTAGTCTTTAAATCTGTGTTGTATATGCTTAGCATAAAAAATCACCCCTTTTATTTTCATTTAATCATTCGTTTTTTTGCATAACTTTATATATTATAACATAATTTTGTTTTTTTGAGTAGCCCAATATTAAAATTTTAGTGAATAGTGAAAAATTGAAGAGTGAATAGTACAAACTTGCTTTTTAGTTCATTTCTTTAAATAGCAAATCTACTTTTCACTCTTCACTTTTATCTCTTAACCCTTGCTTAAAGCAAGTTTGGTGCACCATCAGAGATTCGAACTCTGGACCTGCCGATTAAGAGTCGGATGCTCTACCAACTGAGCTAATGGTGCATATTTTTAACGTTTTTTATTATAATACCAAATTTTATCTTTGTCAATCAAATAGATAACAAATATTGTTTTTAGTGTTACAGTTCAGTAGAATACAAAAAATTTGTAAAGTGTTTGTAGGGGCGAACTGTGTTCGCCCGCTCTTCAAAGAAACTTCTATTAATAATTTTCTTAAAAAGGTCTCTGTAAGAGGCGGGCGACTATTAGTCGCCCCTACACAAATTCTATTATTCCTTATTTTCCACTAACCTTCAACATTTTGTATCGTTTCATCCGGATTTTCTTCTGGTGTTGTCGGTATTTGTTCTGGTACTTCTTCTGATGGTTTTTCCTCTGGAGTTATTGGTTCTGTACTTGGCGTATCTTCTGGAATTTCTGGTTGTTCTGGTGTTACACTTGGCGTTTCTTCTGGCTTAGTATTTGTTTGAATATTTTCTGGTGTTGTATTTGTTTCCACAGTTTTTGTTGGTCCTCTTTTTATAATTTTATTCATAGGATCATATGTGTCTGAAGAAAGCACTGTTCTTGATATCTCTTTTCCATTTAACCTTAATATTTTATATGTAATACTTCTGCATCCATTCATTCCACCTTGCGCAACTTTCTCTTTTCCTTCTGCTAATGTATTATCATCTTCATATATAACTTTATATGGTATATAATTTAATATCGTTGTAGAAATTTCTACATCATATTCTACATCTTCTTTTACTCCATATATACTTATTTTTGCAGTTCCTCCTCCTATTGATGTTTTTATCATAATAGGATATTTTCTTGTGTTTTTAAATTTAAAATCTAATGACCCATATACAACTGTAGCATCTTTTCCTGCCCCTACATATCCTGCTAAAAACATATGGTTATGTCTTTCTACAATATCTAAATTAGCATAAACAGCGGCATCATATAATGTTGATGATATTTGGCATATTCCTCCTGCAAGTGTTTGAACCACTCTACCTCCAGCATATCCTCCTGCTTCTTTGTATCCAGCAGCTACTGTCCTTTTCCCTAGAGCTTTGTTATACGAAAAAGTTTCTCCTGGATTCACTACATATCCATTTAATTTTTGCATTGCTAATTTTAAATTTGTAGTTCTTGGAGCATTGCTTGTATCATATCTTGTACTAAACGAAGAGATTAAATCTGGAAATGCTTCTGTTCCTATTTGGTTAGTAGTTACTTTTGGTTCTGTTATTATAAGTGCTATCTCATATTCTTCTTTATCTTCTTTTATCATTTCTTTTGCAGCTTCAATATCAAAATCTATTCCATTTACATGTGGAAAAACTTCAAAAGGCTCTTTTGTATAATATGCATCCTTAGGTTCTGTATGTACTTCGTTGTATATTTTTTCTATATCTATTGGTTTAGGTTCTGTCTCATAAATTTCTAATATAATTTCTTGATTATCATTTTTACCTATTTTATCTAAAATTTCCGCTTTTAGTCTTTCTTGGTTTACTGTGTTTCCTGATTTTCCTTTTAATATACATAGTTTATTGTCTTCTATATAATAACTTGATTCTTCTACTGCCCCTGGTATTTTTGCCGCTATATCTTTAGTTATAGAATTAATCAACTCTTCGTTATATGAATATTCTAGAGTTATATCTTTTCCTTTTATAATAGAACTAAAAATACTAAAATTATTAGTAAATATATTTCCGCTTCTTCCAACTTTATATGCATTTTCTATTGCCTCATCTATTTTATATTCTAATTCTATTTGGCTAAACTTAATTGAATACTCAAATTCATCTAATTTAATATTTATATCTTTATTTAATTCTTTTTCCACTTCTTGTTTTATAAGTTCTTTTGCTTCTTCTTTTGTTAACTCTTGTATATTAATTTTATTTATAGTAACACCTTTTATTATTTTTGTATTATTTATATTTAACAATGAAAAAATTGTACAACAAAACAAAATAATGAGCATTATAGTTATAAATACAAAAGATATAATTAATGTTTTATTTTTTGGTATTTTATTTTTCTTTTTATTTACTTTTCCTTCTGTTATAGTTGTTTCTTCATTAGTATTTTGTTTGATTACTTCTTTTTTATCTTTTTTTTCGTAGAATTCCATGGTTTTATCTCCTGACATAAAACATTATTTTTCAAATTAATATTATCATAACTATTATTTTTTTACAATATTTTTTATTTATTATCCATATTTTTCTTATCCATATATTCTACGCTTATTTTTTAATATATATTACTATTATACAAAAAACACTTCTGCTATAGTTTTATCTAATGCCTTTGATATTTTTTCCATAACTTCTAAAGATGGATTACTTCTACTTCCTTTTTCTAAATGGCATAAATACCCAACTGACACCCCAGATAATTTTGACAAATGCAATAGCGTAATTCCTTTTTGTTCTCTTATATATTTTAATTTATTTTTATACATACAAAGCCTCCTTTTGTCTATTTAACAATATATTAGCATAAACCATTTTGACAAGTCAAGCGTTCTTAAAAAATATTTGTTAAATTTTTACATTTTTCTTGTTTACTAGTAGACAAATTACAAATTATTCTATATAATGTCAGTATAATTTTGTAGAATAAAGGAGTGCATAACATGATAGGTGATATGATTGCCAAAGTTAGAAAAGAAAAAGGAATTACTAAAACAGAACTTGCAAGACTTACAGAAATCAATATTGGTCATTTAACACATATAGAAAAAGGAGAAAGAAATCCTAGTCATAAAGCTCTAAAAAATATATGCAAAGCTTTAGATATACCTTATCAACAATTAATGTATACATACGATAAACAAATTAGCGAAGAACAAGAAACTTATAATTTTATAAAACATATATCATATAATAAAGTTCTTGCAGTAAATAATTTAGATAGTTTTATTGAATGTCCTTCTAGTATACCAAGCGCTTCATTAGCAATAAAAATCAATGACAATTCTATGGAGCCAACTCTAAAGAAAGGAAGCTATGCTTATATAGAATTCAATTCTCTTTTAGATAATAAAGATATTGGTTTATTTAGTGTGGATAACAAAATTATAATTAGAAAATTTACTAACAGAAAAGGTAAAATTATATTAAAATCAGATAATAAAGATTTTGAAGACATTGATGTTACAAATTCTGATAATTTTTATATAATTGGAAAAGTTTTAAATAATAAATAATTTTTTAGATGTTTTTGTAAAAAATACTTGAATATTATATTTTTTAATAATATAATATTTTCAACAAAAGATAAAAAGTAAGAGGAGAATAAAATGGAACTAACAAAAAATATATTTTTTAATACAGATAAACTAATAAAAAACAGCACTGTAAAAATTTCTTATACAGGAAGTTTTTTTGATGATGGCTCAGAAGAAGTGTTTATTCATTATGGTTTTGGTACTTATTGGGATAATTTATCTGAAATAAAAATGGAAAAAACAGAATTAGGATTCCAAGCAGAAATAGAATTACTAGATAGCGATTCTTTTAATTTCTGTTTCAGAAATGGAAATAACGAGTGGGATAATAATAACTGCGAAAACTATGTTTTCGAATTAGAAAGTCCAAATCTAGATTTAATAGTTTCAAACTTCGATTCTTCTTTAGATAGACCAAATAGATTAAGAAGAAGTTATTTATGGAGTAAAAAGATTAGACTTGCAGTATACAAAATAATTACATATGTTCCAAAACTAATTTCTGGAAATTATAAGAAAAAACTAACTAATAACGATTAACAAAAACCTCCGACTATGTCGGAGGTTTTTGTATTATTCACTATTAACTATTCATTCTTCACTATTTACTTTTACAAGCGAACACAGTTTGAACTATGTTTGTGAGTAATTCATTAGATATATTTCGGGTCGATGTTGGCATCGACCCCTACAGTATTTTCATTTAATTTCAATTTTAAAGGACAGATACAATATCTGTCCTACATTATTTATATTTTTTAAATCACATATCCTCCATTAGGAGATATTATTTGACCTGTAGTAAATTCATCTTCTATTAACCATTTTACACATCTATAAATATCTATTGGTTTTCCAATTTTATTTAAAGGTGTATCATTTTTTATTTGTTCTTTAATTGCATTATCTAAATTACTGTTCATTTCTGTATCTATTACACCTGGTGCAATTGCATTTACCCTTATATTAGATAATCCTAACTCTTTTGCAAGTGATTTTGTCATTCCATTAATTCCTGCTTTTGAAACAGAATAAGCAACTTCACACGATGCTCCAACTACTCCCCAAATTGAAGAAATATTTATAATACATCCATTTTTGTTATGTATCATATTTGGTAACACTTCTTGTGTTGTATAAAAAACAGAATTTAAATTTGTATTTAGCATTTCGTTCCAATCTGCATCTGTAATATCATTAAACATTTGAAGTTTTGCAATTCCTGCATTGTTTATTAATACATCTATATTTTTAAATTTATTTAAAGTAAATTTTACTAATTTTTTTACATCTTCTCTTTTCGAAACATCTGCTTTATATATTTCTATATTTATGCCTTGCTCACTTAGTTCTTTTTGTATTTGTTTAGCTTGTTTTTCGGATTTATTATAATTTAAAACTACATTAAATCCATCTTTTGCTAAATTTTCTGCTATACATTTTCCTATCCCTCTTGACCCACCTGTAACTAAAACTGTTTTCATATTCGCACCTCTTTCTTTACTTTGTAGATTAACATTTTTTCATTTTATTGTCAATAATTATATATTTATTCCTTACTTTTTAGTAAACATTTAAAAATTGTAGAATGCTTGTAGGGGCGACTAGCAGTCGCCCGCCTCTCGCAAAGGTTAGCTAAAAAAATGAAATAGAACTTTATAACAATGTTCTATTTCATTCTATTTTAATTTTTTCTTTTATTTATCTATCCTCTTTTTGTAATGGATGAGCATTATAAGCATCTATCCCAAAAAACTGATTTTGTCTTGGAGTTCTTATTGGTTTACAAAACGTATAAAATTCAGCATCATCCTGTTCCCCTAACCCAAATACATGCGTTTTCACAGCAACATCATCTTCTTGTTCACTATCCTGTTCTTCCAACCCAAATACATGTGTTTTTACAGCAACAGAATCGTCTTGTTCACTATCTATATTTTCTTCTACTGGTTCAGCTCCATAATGTACATTTCCTAATTCTTTACAAAATTTATCATGCATTTAATCCACATCCTTTATTTATATTATGTGAATCATTATAGCACGGTTTTTAATAAAAGTAAATATTAAATTGTAAAAAAGTACCATATAGATTACTTTTTACAATACTTACTTCTAGTCTTTCTTCCATTATTTAAATTAGCACCTTTATATGTACTTGTCAAAGAATGGCAATTTGGACATAGCAATATTAAATTTTCTTCTTTATTATTTTCATAATTTCCATCAATATGTTCTACTTCTAAAGGAATATTTCCAGTATATCTATTTACTTCTCCCCATCCACATTTTGCACACTTATTTTTATATTTATTATATAAATATCTTTTTATATGCATTGAAATTTGATAATCTCCTCTATTTCCAGTCTCTTCTCCATTTTTCCATTTATCTATATATACGTTATATTCATATTCTTTTTGGCATTTTATGCTACAATATTTATTTCTTTTTTGAATTTCTTTACTACAATTATAACATTGCATATTTTTACCTCTTTTTTGTCTTTTGGCCAACTACTGGATTAAAAAAAATGAAACAGACCATTAAATTAACGTTCTATTTCAATTTGTGGAGCCGCTAGTCAGACTTGAACTGACGACCTACTGATTCATACTACTACAATTTTCATTGCCACAAATGTGTTTGTAGTCTGGACTTTCTCTTTACCATAGCTTTTAGCCTTAGGCACACCGTATAAAGTCTCTACACTTAAAAATTTCTCTTCTAGCTCGGGATTGGCATATATTTCTACTTAGCTTTCCCCGAATTAGCGGTGTCCACTTTATATGTTTCCATATAAAGGTGCAAGATGATTCTGAATAAAATATTCATCCTACAAGTCAGTTGCTCTACCAACTGAGCTACAGCGGCATATTTAGTTGGTGACCCGTACGGGAATCGAACCCATGTCTCCGCCGTGAAAGGGCGATGTCTTAACCGCTTGACCAACGGGCCTTATAAAACAAATATTAATTAAAATTAATATTTGTTTGGTGAGCCATCCGCGACTCGAACGCGGGACAACTTGATTAAAAGTCAAGTGCTCTACCACCTGAGCTAATGGCCCATAATCCTAAAAAAAGAATTATTTAAGCAACTGTTTTTTGCAGTTGCTTAAATATATTACAATATTTTTTTATAATTGTCAACATTTTTTTAAAATTTTTTATGTTTTTTATGAATTTATTTTTGCTAATAGTTCATCTACATCAATTCCATGTACATCACAAGCTTCTTCTATTGTTTCACCTTGTGCAGATGGACATCCTAAACAATGCATTCCAGCTTCTAATAAAATACTTGCTTTTTCTGGTGCTATTTTTAATAATTCTCCAATTGTTGTTGTTTTTTCTATCATATTTCTTCCTCCTTCTTATAAGGTTTGAGGGACAAACCTTTCTCACGGGTATTCCTCAACTAGAGAGGAATGTCCCTCGTTTTATTCTTCATTATTCACTTTTCACTCGAGCAGACAAAATTTCCCGTCCTTTATAAGGTTTGAGGGACAAACCTTTCTCACGGGTATTCCTCACTTGGAGAGGAATGTCCCTCGTTTTCAAAAAATTTTATCATATTTTTTTAAAAAAGTATAGACAAATTTAAAATAATGTATTATCATGGTAAAAAATGGAAAGGAGATGCTTTTTATTATTTTAATTCATACTTTTTTTATTTCTTTTATTATTAATCTTTTTGTTGTTCTTTATGCAATTTATTCTTTTTTTGATATTGTAATATTCCATAATTTGCAAGGTTATAGATTAAAAATAAAAAAAGATTCACTTAATTTATAGGAGGCTTTTTATTGAAATTTATAAAAAATAATTTAATAATTTTAATTGCTTCTGTTTTAATTTTTCTAATTGTTCTATTTATCTTTAACCCAATATTTACAGCAACAAATTTAATATTCCCTTATTCTTTAAGTAAATTTGATATTATTGTAGAATATCCTATTGTTTGGAAATATATAAAAATTATATATTTAATCAACTGTTTTATTACTATTTATTTAACAATTTATTCTTTTAGTAAATTTATTCTCACAATAAAAATTAAAATTCCTAAAAAAGCAAACGCAGAAAAAAATCTTTTAAATAGCTATTTTTCTTTGCTACTCGGAACTTCAGATAAAACTTCTGAAAAAATATATATTCAAGAAAAAGGACTTTATCAAAATATTTTAGTAACAGGAACTATCGGTTCTCGGAAAAACCGCTTCTGTAATGTATCCTTTATTAAAACAATTATTAGAATATGATTCTCCTAATTTAGGAATGTTGATTTTAGATGTTAAAGGTAATTTTTATAAGCAAGTATTAGAATATGCAAAACTTTATAACAGACTATCAGATATAATAGTAATAGAACTTAATTCCAATGTAAGGTATAATCCTTTAGATAAACCTAATTTAAATGCATCTGTTTTAGCAAATAGATTAAAAACAATTTTAGAATTATTTTCTCCAAACAATTCCGAATCTTATTGGTTAGACAAAGCACAAGAAATATTAACAGAATGCATAAAACTTTGTAGGTTATATAATAATGGATATGTTACTTTTACAGAAATACATAATTTAATAAACAACGAAAATTATTACAAAAGCAAAATAAATGATTTAAGATTACTTTTTCAATCTGGAAAAATGAGTATAAAAGATATTTTTAATTTATATTCTTCTCTTAATTTTTTCGAAAGCGAATTTAAAAATTTAGATCCTAGAACAAGTTCTATTTTAAAATCTGAAATTACCAGAATTACTGGTACATTTATTTCTGATTATGATATTTCTAAAGTTTTTTCTCCTGAAAAAAAAGATATAAATTTTAATAGTTTTAAAGATGTAATAAATAAAGGAAAAATAGTTGTATTAAATATGAATATTGCAGAATACAAAAATTTATCTAAAATAATTGCAACATATTTAAAACTTGATTTTCAATCTGAAATATTATCTCAATTATCCAATAATGCAAAAATTAATCCAACTATATTTATGTGTGACGAATATCACGAATATGCAAACACATCTGATGCAGACTTTTTTGCTCAAAGCAGGGAATCTAAATGTATAAGTATTGTTGCTACGCAAAGCTATTCTTCTCTACTAAATTCTTTAAAAGATGAAGCTTCTGTTAAAGTAATAATTCAAAATTTAGTTAATAAATTATGGCTTAGAACAGATGATATTTTTACAATAGAAAGTGCTCAAAAACAAATAGGCAGAGAAGACAAAACAAAAGTATCAAAAAATATTTCTGAAAACGCTTCTGAAACTAATTATAACTATTTTACAAATTCTTTAAAATCTAAAAAATCTAATTTATCAGAAAGTATTTCCACACATATTCAAACAGACTTTATTTATGACACGAATTTTTTTACACAAAATTTAACAATATTCTCCTGCCTTGCCTTTATTTCAGATGGAAATAAAATCCATCCTCCTTGCAAAATAAATTTAATTCCATATTTTAAAGTTCCTGAAATTGAAACAAAAAACAAATCAAATTTAAAAATTGTTTAAATAAGAAATTATAACCATAGGAAATAATTTATTGCAAACGTTGTAGGGGCAGACGCCTCTGTCTGCCCGCAATTTTGTGCAATTTTTTCGGGCGGACACGGGGTTCCGCCCCTACAGATTAAAAAACATTCCTTCCTCCAAATTACAATTTATAGAAAGGTCGTGAAAAAATGAAAAAAAAATATTTATTTTTTATCTATTTTACATTTATATTATTTATTATTTTTATATTTTCTTTTTCTTCTTTAAGTTTTGCAGCATATCCAAAACTGGTTTCTAAATTAATAAAAGGATTTAATTCCATAAAAGAATGGCTTATAAAAATTGCAACTCCTGCTGCTGCAGTAGCAGTTCGGAACAGGTGTTTTTATGAAAAAATTTAGTTTTGGAGATGAAGAAAGAATTAGAGTTGGAAAAAAAGTTATACAAGGTAGTTTATTTTCTTATGCATTTATACTTGCAATTGATTTAATTCTTTCTGCAATAGAAACTTTAATTGCTTAAAATAAAGAGGTGTAATTTTGGAAAATGAACAAATAAATATAGTAGGAACTATAACACAAACTATTAATAATCTTTTTACTAACCTTTTCTCTTCTATTGATAATTCTTTATATTCTGTTTTAGATGATTTATTATTTATAAATACAGATATTGTTGATAATAAATATTTTAATGAAATATTTGGCTCCTCATCTTCTGGTATTATTTTAATCTGTAACTCCTTACTTATTGGTGTTTGCATATATTATGGATTTAAACTTCTTTTATCTCATCTTACTTTTAACCAGGTTCAAAAACCTTCTCAATTTATTTTTAAATTATTTTTATGTGCAATTGCAATGAATTCTTCTAATTTTATTATGGAAAATATTATTAATTTATTTTCTAATATTTCTCTTTCTATTCGCGAGATTGGAGAAATTACTTTTAATAAAAATATTTGTTTATCTAC
Organism: Clostridia bacterium; assembly: GCA_017397545.1. Lineage (GTDB taxonomy): Bacteria > Bacillota > Clostridia > TANB77 > CAG-508 > CAG-452. Next base: position 3,526 of record JAFQIK010000008.1, on the reverse strand, counting down.
CTTTATACAAGAATTTAATTCAACTGTTTACTTAGAAGACTCTTCTGTTAATATTTTTTCATTAACCGGATTAGTAAAAGGATTTATTTCTATTGGTCTTTTAAATTTATCACTTTCTTATTCTTTAAGATATATTATGATTAAAGTTTTTGTATTTTTAAGTCCATTTGCCTTTATTTCTTTAATTAATTCTTCCTCTTCTTGGATTTTCAAATCATGGCTAAAATTATTTTTATCACTTTTATTTTTACAAATTTTAGTCCCTATTATTTTATTAGTCTCTTTTTCTATAGAATATAACTCTTCAGATATATTCTCACAAATTATTTATATTGGCTCTGTTTATGCTCTAATAAAAGCAAATTCTTTTGTAAGAGATTTTATGGGAGGATTATCTACAGATGTTAGTATGGGTATTTCAAGTTTTAGAAATTTAATTACAAGGAGTTAGATTATGAAATTTATATTTCCACAAAATTATTCTTTTAAAAGTAAGTTTTTAGGTTTTATTGATTATTCAACATTATTTTTAAACATTATTTGGGATTTATTTATATTTTGTTTATTAGATTTATTTATTTTAGATATTTCTTTTAAAATTTCTCTTTTTATTATTTTTTGTTTACCCTTATTTTTATTTAGCATAATTGGATTTAATCACGAAAATTTCGTTTATGTTTTAACATATTTATTTAAATATTTATTTAACAAAAAAATTTATTTTTATTCTAAAAATAAGTAATGATTTTTTATATATAAAATGATATAATAGAAAGGAGTTAAAAAATATGCCTACAATTAGTATGTTTTATGGGATAATAATTAGAATGTATTATACAGATCATAACCCACCACATATTCACGCATATTATAATGAATATATTGCTTCATTTAACTTTGATGGTAATATTATGGATGGATTTATTCCAGAAAAGCAAACAAAATTGATAAAAGCTTGGATTGAACTACATAAGGAAGAACTTTTAGCAAATTGGTCTCTTTCAAGAAATAGTGAAAAACCGTTTAAAATCAAGCCTTTAAACTAGGGGGAAGTATAATGAAGAAAATAATTTCTGTAAAGCCTTTAGATGACTATAATTTATTATTAATTTTTTCTAATAATGAAAAAAGGATTAAAGATATGAAACCTTATCTTAATAAAGGTGTTTTTAAAAAATTAAAAAACAAAACCTTTTTTAATTCTGTTCATATTTCTTTTGATACAATTTCTTGGAATGATGAAATTGATATTTGTGCTGACACTTTATATCAAACAAGTACCCCTTTAAATCAATAATTTTATTTTTTCGTTGTATTACTCCCTTAAAAATGATATAATTACTTCACTAAATTTTAAGGGAGTTATTAGTGTAATAAATTGCTCTATTGGAGGTTTTTATGAAACTTGAAAAAAACGAAAAATCTTTAATTTTTTCTTCTACTGAAATACCAGATGTATTTTTTACAGAATATATGTGCGAAGCAAATGGTGATTGTATTAAAGTTTATTTATGCATGCTTTTTTTAAGTAAATATGATAAAGATATAAAATTAAATGATTTATCTAAAAAATTAAATATACCACTTAACAATATTCAAACTGCACTTGCTTTTTGGGAAGAAAAGGGCGTTCTAACTAAAAAAATGAACGGTTATATATTAAATGACCTTCAAGAAATAGAGCTTCATAAACTATATTCTCCTAATCTTACACTTTCTGCTGAAGATGTTCAAAAAAATGAAGAAAGCAAATATCGTGCAAAAGCAATTGAATGTATCAATAATATGTATTTCCAAGGAGTAATGTCTCCTGCATGGTATAGCGATATAGATTTATGGTTTAAAAAATATGAATTTGATGAACAAGTTATGATTTCTCTTTTTGATTATTGTTTTAACAAATCAGCTCTTCATAAAAATTATGTAACAGCAGTAGCAGATGCTTGGCATAAAAGTAATATAAAAACTTACGAAGATTTAGAAGCTTATTCTTCAAAACAAGAAAAATTAGCTAAAATGAAAAAAGAAATAGCTAAAAAATTAGGAAGATATAATCCTCTTACACAATTCGAAGATGCTTTTATAGAAAAATGGATATTAGACTATAATTACGATTTAAAAATTATAAATATAGCTCTTAAAAAGACAACATCTAAAGCCAATCCAAGTTTTGATTATTTAGATAAATTAATTTCAGATTGGCACGATAGAAACCTAAAAACAGAAGAAGACGTTAATAATTTCTTAAGCAAAATGAAACAGAAAAAGAAAAATGTTAAACAACTAGAAAAACAAACAAATTATAATAATTATGAACAAAGAAATTATGATAATTTAGATAATTTGTATGCAAACAAAAAAGTGAATTGAGAGCGTCCGGACGCGAGGAAAAAATTTATTTTGGTAAAAATGGAATTTTTTCCTCCGTCCTAGCGATTGGTTTGAGATAAAATTATTATAAATATTGTAGGGGTCGCTGCCCACAGCGACCCGAAACAATTGCGGGTCGCCGTGGGCGGCGACCCCTACACATTTTTAATTAATATTTTGTAAAATGAAAGGATGGATTAAATAAATGAATAATTCTGTATTAAATGATTTATTAAAACAATACGAAAAAATAAGAATAAAAAACACCTATGAATTAGAAAATAGAAAAAAAGAATTATATTTATCTAATCCTAAATTACAAGAAATAGATAATGAATTAAATTCTTTATCTATTAATACTGCAAAATCTATTTTGCAAAATAATTCTAAAGAATATTTAGAAGAATTAAAATTAAAAGTAGAAAATTTAAAAACAGAAAAACAAAAAATATTAAAATCTCTTGGATTACCAAAAGATTATTTAAAACCTTTTTATAATTGCAATATGTGTAAAGACACAGGATATGTTCTTGAAAACGGAAAAACTTCTATGTGTAATTGCTTAAAACAACAAATATATAATATAGAATATAATCAAAAAAATGAAAATATTATTAAAAATCAAATTTTTAATAATTTTAATATAAATTTATTTTCTGATGAAATAAATGAAAAAAAATATAATTCTAATATTTCTCCTAGAGAAAATATTATAGATATAAAAAATGCAGCAATTGATTTTATTAATAATTTTGATAATGAAAATACAAAAAACTTAATTTTTTCTGGTGCAACAGGACTTGGAAAAACATTTCTTTCTAATTGTATTGTAAATAACCTTTTAGAAAAAGGAAAAACTGTAATGTATCAAACAGCACCTGTAATGCTAGATAACTTAATTGCAGATTTATTTGCAAAACCAGAAAATCAAACAGGAATTTCTAAAAATTTATTAACAGTTGATTTATTAGTAATTGACGATTTAGGAACAGAAAATTTAAATAGCTTAAAATTTACAGAATTGTATAAAATAATTAACACAAGACTTTTAAGTAAAAAAACAAAAACAATAATTTCAACAAATTTAGATTTACGTGGTCTATTCCAAACATATGACGAACGTCTAGCTTCTAGATTTGTTGGTTATTATGATATA
>JAFQIK010000007.1 GCA_017397545.1 Clostridia bacterium | reverse complement strand
TTTCTTTTCTGTCAGACTGTTTAAATTTATTGCAAAGTCCACGCCCGTTGTTCGTCCGCCAAAATTTTGAAAAAATTTTGTGTGGAATATTTGCGAAGCTTTTTTGTTGAATAGGGAAAATCATCGATTTTTCCTATTCAACGAAAAAGGCAGACTTCATTTACAATAATGAAATCTGCCTCCTTTTTATTTACTATTTTTCATATGTTCAATCATAGCATTTACTAATTCTTTTTGTTCTAAATTTAAACTTTGAAAATCTTCATATAATTTATTATCTAATATTTCACCTTTTTTATCTAATAAGTCAGCAAAAACATAGTCTAGTGTTATTTCTAAAATATTACATAAATTTATTAGTGTCTCTATGCTCCCTACACTTCTACCATTTTCAATACTTCTTAAAATATCAACAGATTTGTCTATTTTTTCAGCTACATATTCTTGTGTATATCCTTTATCATTTCTAGCATTTTGAATTCTACTTCCAATTACTTTTAATATATCTTTATTTTTAATAACGCCCATTTCCCCCACCTTTTAACTGTTTATTTTACTCTCAGAAAAAGTATATCATTTGTATATTGTTGTAAAAAGTGATTTAAATCAATGCTAAAAAACTATTGTTTTTCTAAGTTTTATATATTAAAATTGTTTTAAGTGTTAATTTAATTCATAGTATGTGCTATATTAATATATTTATTCTATAAAATTTTGAGGTGTACTAAAATGAATAATTCAGTTTTTGAAAATAAAAGATTAGAACTATTGAAAAGAAGCAATAATTTATTAGAAAAAACTAATAAGAATTACAAAATTTATCAAGAAGAAAGGAAATTATTATTTAAACTTACGACTGATAATTCTATAAATTATGAAGTTTGGGAAAAAATTTTAGATTGTATGGAAATATTGCTTGAAAGATAAATGTAATATAAATTGTAATTTGTATGAATAATTTTTTAAAATCTGTAGGGGCGGAACCCCGTGTCCGCCCGAAAAAATTGCACAAAATTGCGGGCAGACAGAGTCGTCTGCCCCTACAACGTCTGAAATAAATTCTTCACACATATTCTTAAAATCACACCTCACACATCTCACCTCACACCTCCAAGTTGCCATTTATTTCAACCTATTAAATATCTCTAAATGTGTTTGCTCGTCTAATATTATTCTTTCTAATAAATCTTTGATGCTTTTGTTTTGAGTATACTTAATTGCTTCTTTATAACCTAATATTGCTTTTTTCTCTGATTCGATATTAAACATAAGCATGTCATATACATTATTAAAATGATATTTAATATTATTTGCATTCCACATACATTGGTTTTTATCTATATAGTAAGGCTTTTTACCTAATCTTTTTATTAAATCTCCAATCAACTCTAAATGATGCATTTCTTCTATTGCAATGCTAAGTAAAATTTTACTAAATCCTTCATATTGTTTTAATTCTATATGTTCATAAATGTATTGGCAAGCTGCTGTAAATTCTCCTTTCTCTCCTGCAAAATTATCATATAGTAAATTTGCATATTTAATATTTTGCCTTATATTCATAAGTTTAGGATATGGAATATTTTTCTTTGAACTTAGTATCTCCTGCACTTCTTCATATGTCATAAAATCACCTCTTATGTATATTATGAAAAAAATAAAGAAGTGACACACATATGTCACCTCTTTATAGTCATTCCTTCGAAGAGCGGACGACTACTAGTCGCCCCTACATCAAAATTTGCTCTGCAAATTTTGTATTTTTTACTCTTCACGGGCGAGGGTGGAACCTCGCCCCTACATATTTGTTATATTATTTCGGATGGACAGGTTCGTCCGCCCCTACGATTATAAATTCTATTTCATACTTAGTTTTACTTTTTGTTTTTCTGTATCTATTCCTATTACTTTAACTTTTACTATATCTCCAACAGATACTATGTCTGATGGACTTTTTACAAAGCTATTGCTCATTTCTGAAATATGTACTAATCCATCATGTTTTACTCCTATGTCTACAAATGCTCCAAAGTCTATTACATTTCTTACTGTTCCTGTTAATGTCATTCCTTCTTTTAAGTCTTCAAATTTTAGTACATCAGATCTTAATATTTGTTTTGGCATTTCTTCTCTTGGGTCTCTTCCTGGTTTTGATAATTCTGCTATTATGTCTTTTAGCGTAAGCTCACCTACTCCAAGGGTTTCTTTTACTTCTTTTAAGTTTATTTCTACAAGTTTAGTTCTTATTTCTTCTAATTTTTGTTTGTCTTTTAAATCATTTTTTGCATACCCAATTTTTGCTAAAAGTTTTTCAGCTACTTCATAACTTTCTGGGTGAACTGCTGTTATTTCTAATGGATTATCTCCATCATATATTCTTATAAATCCTGCACATTGTTCATATGCTGATTTACCTAGTTTTGCTACTTTTAATAACTCTTTTCTGTTTTTAAATTTACCATTTTCGTCTCTGTATTTTACAATGTTTTTACTAATTGAACTGTTTAATCCTGATACATATGCAAGAAGTGATGGTGTTGCAGTATTTACATCTACACCTACACTATTTACGCTATCTTCTACTACACCTTCTAAGCTTTCTGTTAATCTTTTTTGATTAACATCATGTTGATATTGCCCAACACCAATTGCTTTTGGATCTATTTTTACAAGTTCTGCAAGTGGGTCTTGTAATCTTCTTGCAATAGATATTGCTCCTCTTAAAGATACATTTATATCTGGATACTCTTCTGTTGCAAGTTTTGATGCAGAATATACAGAAGCGCCTGCTTCGCTTACTATTGCATAATGAATTTGTTTTTCTACTTCTTTTATAGTATCTGCAACAAACATTTCTGATTCTCTTGATGCTGTTCCATTTCCTATTGCAATCATATCTACATCATATTTATTAATTAAATTTACTAATACTTTTTTGCTTCCTTCTACATCATTTTGTGGTGCTGTTGGATAAATAGTATTTGTATCTAAAACTTTACCAGTTTCATCTATTACAGCTATTTTACATCCTGTTCTATATGCTGGGTCAAATCCTATAACTGTTTGACCTTTTATTGGACTTCCCAATAATAATTGTTTTGCATTTTGTCCAAAAACTTTTATTGCTTTTTCTTCTGCTTTTTCTGTTAAATCACTTCTAATTTCTCTATCTATTGATGGTTCAATTAGCCTTTTATAGCTATCTTCTATTGCAGTATTTAAAATATCTGTAAAAGCAGTATTCCCTTTTATTACATCTCTTGATATATATTCTATTATCTTTTCATCTGGTTTTTCTAATTTTACTTTAAGAAATTTTTCTTTTTCTCCTCTATTTATTGCAAGAATTCTATGACTTGGAATTCTATTTATATCTTCAGAAAAATCATAATACATTTCATAACTTGATTTTTCTTCTTCATTTGTAGCTTTTGTTTTTATAAATCCTTCTCTATAACACATAGATTTTATTCTTTTTCTATACTCTGCTACATCTGAAATATTTTCTGCAATTATATCTGTCGCTCCATTTATAGCATCTTCTACTGTTAGAACTTCCTTTTCTTCATTAATAAACTGTGATGCAATTTCCTCTATTGTTCTTTTATCTGTTTGTAAATATATAATTGTTGCAAGCGGTTCTAAACCTTTTTCTTTTGCTATTGTAGCTCTTGTTCTTTTCTTTTGTTTATATGGTCTATATATATCTTCAACCTCTGCAAGTGTAATTGCTTTTTCAATTTGAGCTTTTAACTCATCTGTTAATTTACCTTGTTCTTCTATTGATTTTGTTACTTCTTCTTTTCTTTTTTCAAGATTTCTTAAATATGTAAGTCTTTCTCCTAGTGTTCTTAAAGTTTCATCACTAAGTCCACCAGTTGCTTCTTTTCTATAACGTGCAATAAATGGAATAGTATTTCCATCATCTATTAATTTTATTGTATTTTGAACTTGATATTCTTTTACTTCTAGTTCTTTTGCTATAATTTCTATTATCTTATCCATTGTTTACCTCACTTTTTTATTGTTTTAGCACGGGTCGATTAAGGGCATCGACCCCTACATTGCATTATTTTATATTATTATCTAATTAAAGTAAATATCTATTTTCTACCACAATCGCAATTATCTCTCCTATATGCACATTTTGAACACACATCTTTGTCCTTTTTAATAAAATTATTATATGCAATTAAACCTAATACTACTAACACTATTGCTAGAATAATAAAATCTATGAAATTCATAAACTCTCTCCTTTTGTTTTTATATATTTAACCCTTTCTTCATGTAGTTTTTTTCCAAATTCTATTCCGTTTTCAATATTATATTTTTGTTTAATATAATCTCCATCTATTTTATCTAATACTTTATTTCCTATCTCTAAAAAGGTACATTGCTTCTTTTCTTTTTCACTTAAGCTGCCAAATCTATTTCTATCACAATAAACTACTATTTGAAGGCCTTCTAGTCCAAGTACTGATTTACTTACTCTTTCTATAAAAGAAACTTGTTTTTCCGGAGTCATCTTATCAAAAATTCCTCCGCCTCATATGTTCTTTGCAAGAAGTAATTCCTGCTTTTTTCCAAGCTGTTGGTACACCTATTCTATTTGATAATTTTCTTGCTGGCACTTCTCCTTTTTCTGCATGTCCGGTAATGATGCGGATACATCTCTTTTGGTGTTAGACCTTTTCCTAAGTCATGTACTAAACAAGAATATCTTATAATTAAATCATCGGTAAGTTTAACACTATTATCAACAGTAATCATTGTATGATTATAACTATCTCCTTCTGGATGATGTTCTACTGGTTGCATACTTCCTATTAAATTATATATTTCTTTAAAATGTACATCTAATACATTTGCTTCTTTTAAGATATTAAAAAATCTAGATGGCCTGCTTGTTTTTAAAGCTTTTTTAAACTCACAAAACACTCTTTCTTTAGATAAAGTAGAAAGTTCTTCTTTTAATTCGTACATCATTTTTATAGTATCTTGCTCTACCTTAAAATCCAATTCACTAGCAAAACGTGCTACCCTATAAACTCTTAATGGATCTTCTTTAAAACTTTTACTTGTTGCCCTAATAATTCTATTTTGAATGTCTTTTACTCCGCCCAAATGGATCTATAAGTTCTCCAGTTAATACATCCTTTGCAATAGAATTTATTGTTATATCTCTTCTTTTTAAATCTTCTTCTATTGTTATTTGTTTTCCTGTTGTAATCTCAAATTCTTTGTGTCCTTGTCCTATCTTTTTTTCTGTTCTAGCTAATGCAAATTCGCATCCTTCTAAATCAAAAACTTCAAAAGCTTTTCCTCTTATTATTGCATTTGGAAATAAATTTAAAAATTCTTCCTTGCTTATTCCTACTACACAATAATCCGCATCAGAAACAGACCTATTTAGCAGAGAATCCCTTAGCGCCCCTCCTACTAAATAAAGCCTACCACCGTTTTGTTTAATTATTTTTGCAATTTTTTCTATATCCATATATTTTCCTTTATTTTATTTTACAAAAATATATCATAAAAATATTTATTTGACAAATGCTGTTAATTTATCCTGGAAATTATTTACATTTAACATTTGAAATGCTATAATAAATTTGCCTTTCGCCAAAAGGTAGAAAGGAGGTACATATATACAAATGAAGAAGTACATTAAATTACTCGCTTTATTATTAATATTCCTTCTTATGAATGAATTTGATGATTAAAGCAAACAGGCACTAGGATCGGATCTAGTGCCTGTTTTTTTGTACATATTACAAATGAAAAATACATAAAATTAATTCTCATATATATTATATATACATTTACAATATTTGTCAATGATTATGATTTATTTTTTTATAAGTTTCTTGCCATTTGGATTCCTGAACAAGATGCCATCATTAGTCCTCTTGTCATTCCTCCTCCATCTCCTATTGAATATAATCCCTTTATATTTGTTTCAAATTGTTCATTTATTATTACTTTGTTGCTATAAAATTTTATTTCTGGTGCATATAAAAGATTGTCTGGATGCCCAAATCCCTCTATAACTTTATCTATTGCTCTAATAAATTCTAATAATGCTACCATTGTTCTATATCCTAATGCAAATGTAATATCTCCTGCCACTGCTGATTTTAATGTTGGTACTACAGAATTTTTTTCTAACTCGTAATCCCAAGTTCTTTTTCCTCTATATATATCTCCTAATCTTTGTACTACAATATTTCCTGCACCTAAATCATTTAAGTTTTGTGCAACATTACGTCCATATCCTATTGGTTTATCAAATGGATGTGTAAAATGATGTGATACAAGTAATGCAAGATTTGTATTTGTACTTTTTCTTTCTTTATAAGAATGTCCATTAACTAATGTTAAATTATTATCATATACTTCTGCAGAAACAAATCCACTTGGATTTTGGCAAAATGTTCTTACCTTGTCTCTAAATGGTCCTACCCTTCCTGTAAATTTTGCTTCATACATATATTTATTAACATCTTTCATAACTTCATCTGGAAGTTCATATCTTACACCAATATCTACAATTCCAGTATCCGTTTTTATTTTGTGTTTATTACACATATCTACTAGCCAATTTGCGCCTTTTCTTCCAACTGCTAAAACTACTTTATCTGAATAAATTGATTGCTCATGTGCAGACACAAGGCCTGACCCTACATTCTCATCCATATATTTAGATGGGATTGTTTTTACACCTTTTATTTCTCCATTTTCTGTTATTAAATCTGTTACAGATGTTTCAAACATCATTTCTATTCCATTATCTTCAATATACTTTTCTAATCTTCCATATACTTCATGGCTTTTTTCTGTTCCTAAATGTCTAATTGGAATATTTATTAATTTTACACCATCTTTTTCTGCTCTTTTAGAAATTTTTGCAATTTCTTCTTGGTATTCTGTTCCTTCTAGTTTTTTGTCTGCTCCAAATTCTAAATATATTTTATCTGTATAATCTATTAATTCTTTTGTTTTTGGAACACCTATATATTTGTGCAGATTTCCTCCAACATGAATATCATCATCATTTGGATTATATAAAGATAATTTTCCATCAGAAAAAGCTCCTGCTCCTGAAAATCCATTTGTTATATTACACATTGGCTTACAATGAATACATTTTTTAGTTTTTTCTATTGGACAGCACCTATCTTCTACTCTTTTTCCTTGGTCTATAAGTAATACTTTTTTAAATTTTTTAAGTTTAATTAATTCATAAGCACAAAATATAGAACTTGGTCCCATTCCTACAACTATTACATCATATTTTTCTTGCATAAAATCACTCTTCTCTATTTGTTATTTCTTCTAAATTAAGTAATTCTTCCCATCTTTTATCTACTTCTTTTTGGAATTCTTCTATCATCCATTTGTTTCCTGGTTTAAACATATGTTTAAATCTCTTTTGTGGTTTTAAAAATTCTTCTATTGGAAGTTTATTTTTTGGTTTATAATTTACTATATACCTTCCATCTACAACTTCGTATAATGGCCAATAACATGTCTCTACAGCAAGTTTATTTATTTGCATTAAATCTTCTGTATTGTATCCCCATCCTCTTGGACATGGTGCAAGTACATTTAAAAATGCTGGTCCTTCTGTATATATTGCTTTTTCTGATTTTTCATATAGATCTTTAAAGTTATTTACTGCCGCAGTTTGTGCAACATATGGAATGTGGTGATTTGCCATAATATTCGTTAAATCTTTTCTACTTTGCATTTTTCCAGGAATAACTTCTCCCGCTGGTGATGTTGTTGTATCAGAAAATTTTGGAGTTGCTGATGAACGCTGAATTCCTGTATTCATATATGCACCATTATCATAGCATACATAAACCATGTCATGCCCTCTCTCCATTGCTCCTGATAAACTTTGAAGTCCTATATCGTATGTTCCTCCATCTCCTCCAAATGCTATAAATTTAGTTGTTTGGTCTTCTGGAATTTTCCCTTTTCTTTTTAGCGCTTTATATGCTGCTTCAGCTCCAGAAGCATTTGCTGCAGCACATTCAAATGCTGTATGAACAAATGAATCTGTCCATGCTGTATATGGATATATAAATGTCGAAACCTCCATACATCCTGTTGCTACACTTATAACAGCATGGTCTTCTGGTTTTAGTGCACGAAGTATCATTCTTGCTACTGGTGGTACTCCACACCCTGCACACATTCTATGTCCTGCAGTAAACCTTGATGGTTTTTCTGCAACTACTTGTTTTAAATTATATGCCATTTTGTATTCTACCTCCTATAATTATTTATTTAAATAAATTGTTGTTTGTGTATTTATTGCAAATGTTGTAGGGGCGATTTTAATCGCCCGTTCTTCGAAGCGCGGGCGAACAAGTTCGCCCCTACATCTATTTCCTTAAACCTAGATAACGGTATGGATTGTCTATTTCTCCTGTTTTTGCAATTTCTTCTAAATCATTATATACAGATTCTATGTCATCTGATTTTGTATCTCTTCCACCTATTCCATAAATATAATTTACCATTGGAACTTGTTTTTTATTTACGTACATTGCAGATGTTATATCTTCAAATAACGCTCCTCCTGCTGCATTTAATGAATCTGCTTTATCTAAAACAGCAACTGCTTTTAAATTCTCTAAAGCCTTTGCAATTTCGTCTGCTGGGAATGGTCTAAATACTCTTAATTTCAAAAGTCCTGCTTTTATACCTTTTTCTCTTAAACAATCCACTACATATTTTGTTGTTCCTGCTGTAGAATTCATACATACTATTGCAATTTCTGCATCTTCTAGTTTGTATTCTTCAAAGAAAGAATATTTTCTTCCTGTCATTTTTTCAAATTCTTTTGAAACTTCTAGAATTACATTTTTTGCATTTCTCATTGCATCTGCTTGCATAGCTTTATGCTCAAATAAATATGCTTGTAAGTCTAAAGGTCCTACTGCTATTGGATTTTCTTTATTTAATAAATACTCTTCTGGGTTATATTCTCCTACAAATACTTTTACTTTATCATCTTCTATTAATTCTATATTTTCTATAGAATGTGATGTTATAAATCCATCTTGACATACCATTAATGGTAATTTTACATTTTTATTTTCTGCTATTTTATGAGCCATTATTAAATTATCATATGCTTCTTGATTATTTTCTGAAAATAGCATTATCCATCCAGCGTCTCTTACTCCCATTGCATCTGAATGATCGTTGTGTATATTTAGTGGTCCAGATACTGCCCTATTAACTAAAGACATTACTATTGGAAGTCTTAAGCTAGATGCAATATATATCATTTCCCACATTAATGATAATCCATTTGCAGATGTTGCTGTCATAGCTCTTGAACCTGCAGCCTCAGCTCCTATACAAGCTGCCATTGCACTATGTTCACTTTCTACTGCAACAAATTCTGTATTTACATCTCCATTACTTACAAATGTTGAAAAATATTGTGGTATTTCTGTTGATGGTGTAATTGGGAATGCTGCTACTACATCTGGATTTATTTGTTTCATTGCAATAGCTGCAGCTTCATTACCACTTAAACGTTCTCTAATTGACATTTTATTTCCTCCCTTATAATCTTAATCTATAAATTTCTATCTTATGCTGTGTGAGGTGTGAAGTGTGAGGTGTGATAATTTTGTAAAAAGTTCTTCGAAGGCATTACCCTAAAAGCACACTTCCCACATCTCACTTCAATTATTCCATAGATATAGCCCCAAACGGACACACCTTAGCACAAACTCCGCATCCCTTACAATAATCGTAATTAAAATCTTCTCTTTTTTGGTCTTTGTTTACTGGTATTGCATCATCTGGACATACTGGAAAACATAGTCCACATTGTTTGCATTTTTCTGATAAATAAACAGGTTTTGTACTTCTCCAATCTCCTGTTTTAAATTCTCTTGCATTACCTGCTGTATATATATCTCCACCTGGAGTTAGTTTATCCATTGGTGTTGTTGTATTTATATTCATTCAAACACATCCTTTCATTTACATTTCGAAGTGCGATGTGGGCAGTGTGAGGTGTGTAACATTTATAAAAAATCACACTTCGCACCTCTCACTTCACACTTCTTTTTAACTTTTTTATATTTTTTCTACAGAATTCAAAGCAATCTCAAGTGCCTTCATATTTCCCTCTATAACTTCTGGTTTTTTAGCAAATTTGTGTTTAAAAGAACCTTTCATATCATTTAATAATTCTTCATCTGTCATTACTTTGCTTACCTTTACTATTGCTGCAAGCATTGGTGTGTTTGGAAAATATTTCCCTAAAGTTTGTTCTGATATTTTTCTTGCATCAATTTTATAAATTTCTCCTTTGTACCCTTTTAAATGTTTTTTTATTTCTTCTGCTTGTTTTGTAGTATTAATAACAATTGCTCCTTCTTTTTTTAATCCTGCTGTTACATCAACAGATTCTAATAATGTATCATCTACTACTACTACATAATTTGGCTCATATATATTACTATGTATTGTTATTGGTTTATTACTAATTCTGTTATATGCTGTAATTGGTGCTCCCATTCTTTCTGGTCCATATTCTGGAAATCCTTGTATATACTTTCCAGTATTAAATGCCGCATCTGCTAAAAGAAGCGATGCTGTTTTTGCACCTTGACCACCACGGCCGTGCCACCTAATTTCAATTAAGTTATCCATCATGAAATCCTCCTATTTTACTAGATTTATACATATAAAGTATATTTCCAAAAGCCTCAAAAGTCAAGGTAAAACTGCAAATTTGAGTTTTTTGTAATTGTATGGTATAATTAAAATGTAAAAAACTTGAAAGGAGGTTGCTTCATGGAAAAGGCATCCAAAGACCCTGCCTCCCGTCCCTCTGTTAAAAAGGGATGTTTGATAGGGGCGATTATCCTCTGGGTTCTTGCAATTGTTCTCTATGTGATTTGCTTTATAGGAATTCCTAGAGACTTTGCCAATCCCGTTTTGGAGTTCATAAGCCAGCGTGGACTTGTTCCGGCAATTGGCTTTGCCCTGTTAGGAGCATTCTTATTTTTTGAACATAGAAAATAAGAATGTCTTCATGCAAAACAGCGCGAATACTTTTTCAAAAGTAGTCGCGTTGTTTTTTAGTTAATGTTCATAGGTGAATTTATGAATTTGATTTTTTTGTTTATATGTGGTATAATAAAAGAGTAAAAAAGGCATTTTGCCGAAAATAGAAAGGAATTACACCATGAAAAAATTCTTATCAATCGTCCTTGTAATCATTAGCTGTATTGCAGTTGTTTGGCTTGTTTCAGCCACTTCTGGAGATCAATTTAAAGAGGAAAATGAAGGCCGTGAGGTCTTCATTGAATGGGAAAAAGTGAATGTCCGGGAAGGACATTCTACAACCAAAAAAGTACTCTGTTCTCTTACTGAAGGCTCTTTAGTTACTCTTACCGGTAATTATTTTGAGTATTTCGGAGGCGATGGGGAACCTACAGAGCATTGGACTGAAATCCAGCTTAGTGATGGTACCATTGGATGGTTGGTCACAACCTCCATAAAATGGATTTAAAGAAAAAAGCGCGGATATGACCATAATCGGACCCGCGCTTTTTTTCTTTTAAATTTATTCTTCTTCTGGTGCTTCTACTGGACAAACTCCAGCACATGTACCACAACCTATGCATGAATTTGCATCTATTATGTATTTATCTTCTCCTTGTGATATACATTCTACAGGACATTCTGCTGCGCATGCTCCACAAGATATACATTTATCTGTAATTTTATATGCCATATTCTCTCCTCCTCTCAAAATAAAAATCTTTATTTAATTATTATTGAGGTGGGATGTGAGAAGTGTGAAGTGCGCTATTAAATATCAATAATCACACCTCACATTTCACACCTCACACATCGCAAATCGCTATTTGTTCTTTTTATCTAATTCATCTAATTTTTCTAATTTTTGAAGTTCTTTTAGGTCTTCTGGATTTTCTACTTCCAAATTATCTTGCTCTGTTTCTACATCTTTTATTATTTTTATATCACTTGCTTGATATTTTTTAAAGAATGTGTCCTCTCCATCTTTAAGTTTTACTCTTACTGTTTCTTTTAATGTTTCTACTCCGGCAAACTTCGCCTTCTCCATCTGCAGTTTTTACAATCGCTCCTACTTTTGGAAGTTTAGAAAGTTTTTCTTCGTATACTTCTTGCTCGTATTTTAAGCAACACATTAATCTTCCACAATTTCCTGATATTTTTGCTGGATTTAGTGAAATATTTTGTTCTTTTGCCATTTTTATAGACACCGTTTCAAAGCTTCCTAAAAATGAGCAACAACATAGTTCTCTTCCACACATTCCATTTCCACCGTAGTCTTCTTACTTCATCTCTTACACCTATTTGCCTTAATTCAATTCTCGTTTTAAATATAGCCGCTAAGTCTTTTACTAAATCTCTAAAATCTATTCTTCCTTCTGCTGTAAAAAAGAAAAGTAATTTGCTTCTATCAAATTTATATTCTACATCTGTTAATATCATGTCTAATTTATGTTCTTTTACTTTTTCTTCACATATTTTTAAAGCTTCTTTTTCTTTTTGCTTGTTTTCTTCGTGTTGTTTTCTATCTTTATATGTTGCAATTCTTATTATTTTTTTAAGTGGTTTTTCTAATTTTTCATCAGGTATAGTTCTATTTGCAATTGCTACTTCCCCATATTCTATTCCCATCGATGTTTCTACTATTACGAATTTACCTCTTGCAATATTTTTCCCATCTGGATCAAAAAAATATATTTTACCTGTTTTTTTAAATCTAACTCCTATAATGTTTGCCATTTATTTCCTCCCATATTGTCATATTAAAGTTATCTATTGTCATATCAAAATTATTATTCTTTTTTAATCTATCTTTTGTTTCTTCTAATATTTTCATACATTCTATGTAATTTGCATTTAAAGTAATTTTTTCAAAAAATACTAGATTTATATATTCTAAAATTTCTATAACCTGCTCTTTATCTTTAAATACTTCTTCTTTACTGTTTATTATATCTATTATATTAACACTTTCTAAATTAGAATATATATTATTAATTTTTTTATAATCCTCTTCTTTTCCTTGAAGGTTTACTGCTTTTTTTATGCTTCCATTGGCGGCTTTTAATACTAAATCTGGAACATTTATATAATTATATTGTTTTTCTAATATTTCTTTAAGCTCATTATCTAATAATTTGTTAAATATTATTTTTGTACATCTTGACTTTATTGTTGGCAAGAATAAATTTTCATTTGATGCTATTAAAATTATTGTAACATATTCTGGTGGTTCTTCTAATGTTTTTAATAAACTATTTTGCGCTTCTTTTGTCATTAAATTACTATCATTTATAATATATACTTTTTTATTAGATACGATTGGTTTTTCATAAACTTTTTTTACAAGTTCTCTTATTTGATCTATTTTTATAGCATTTCCTTCTGGCTCAATTACTGTAAAATCTGGATTATTTGATGTATTAAATTCTATACAAGATTTACACTTATTGCAAGGTTTTTGATTATCTATGCATAAAATTGCTTTCGCAAATTCTTTTGCAAACATCATTTTTCCTATTGAGTCTTTACCTATAAACATATAACTATGTGCCATATTGTTACTCTTTATTATTTTATTTAATATTTCTTTGTTTTGTTTATTACCTATAATATTTTCAAAAATCATATATTTTCCTTTATTTTTGTTAAATACATACTGTTTTTGTTTTTTACGGGCGACTACTAGTCGCCCCTCGTTTTAATTCAATCAATTCACTTTTCCGAATTTGTTAAATGGCCAGAATCTAATCCATACTTTACTTTCTATTTTTTCTATCGGAATACATCCAAAACTTCTGCAATCTGTACTGTGCGGTCTGTTATCTCCCATTGCAAATACATATCCTTCTGGTACAATTATGTCTGTAAATAAACTACTTTCTGTTACTATTTCTTCTCTTAAGTATGGTTCATCTAATTCTTCTCCATTTAGATATACTTTACCAGCTTCTATTTTTATATGATCTCCAGCTACACCTATAACTCTTTTTATATAGCTATCTTTTCCTGTTTCTAATACATAATAAAAAAACTTAGCAAATATTCCTTTGGGTTCATAATCATATACGGCAACAGGATTATCAAAATTTACTTCATATGCAGATAATATTTTTTTACTTGGTGCTTCAAATGTTATTATATCTCCTCTGTTATATTCACCTTTTACTGTTCTTGTCCATCTACTTAAAATAAGTCTTTGACCCTCTTCTAATGTATTAAACATTGATGACTGTTTTACCACTGTTGGTGTTCCTATATAATATCTAAATAACAATGCAAGTACAATTGCAATTATTATACAATATGCCCATTCTAATGCTTCTTTTAATTTTGGATTTATTTCCATTTTAATTCCCTCTTCCGTATAAAATAATTTCTTTTTTATTATACATTAATATTGTATATTTTTCAATTGGTTTGGAAAGATAATTTGGCGGTGGGATGTGTGATGTGTGATGTGGGCTTTTATAGAGGGGCTTCGTAGCTTTTACCTTAATTTCACACTTCACACCTCGCACTTCACACTTCCATATAAATTATAATTCACCTTTCAAATTTATCCACTATTAACTATTAACCTTTTGTCGGTATTGTTATTACAACTTCTGTACCTTCATTCACTTTACTTTTTATATCGATTCTTCCATTATTTCTATCTAATATTTCTTTTGCAATTGAAAGTCCGAAGTCCTGTTCCTCCCATTGCTCTTGTCCTTGCTTTGTCTACTCTATAAAATCTTTCAAATATTCTATTTAAATCGTCTTCTGGAATTCCTATCCCATTATCTATAACTTTTATGTATGCATCGTTATATACAAAACCTACATAAATTTTTATTGTTCCACCTTCTTTAGTATATTTTACACTATTCGATAATATATTTAATACTACTCTTTCAATTCCATCTTTATCTGCATATACATTTGGTACATTTGCAGTAACAAAACATTCTACCTTTTGATTTTTCTTGTCCATTTCTATTTGTAAATTTTGCTGACATTGTTTTACAAGTTCTCCTAAATTAAATTCTGTTTTTTCCCATTCTGTTTTATTATTATCAAATTTAGATAATGTTAATAAATCATTTACTAGTTTTGTCATTCTTACTGCTTCTGAAGATATAACCCCTAAAAATTTTTGTCTTATTTCTTCATCATAATCAGTTTCAGAAAGAGTTTCTGCATATCCAAGTATTGATGTAAGTGGTGTTTTTAATTCGTGAGATACGTCTGCTACAAATTCTTTTCTAATATTATCTAACTTTACATGTTCTGTTATATCTTGAATTAAAACCATTATCCCAGCTGGTCTATCATTTTCATCTTTAAATGGCGCAAAGAACATATTTAAATAACTTTCATCTATATTTACTTTTTGTTCTGTTGACGTCCAGTTTTCTAAATATATTATTTTTTCCATGTTTATATCTACTTCTAATTTTTTAAAAATTTTATCAAAAGTATTTTCATTTCCTGTTATTCTAAGTAATCTACCTGCAGCAGGATTAATGTGTATAATTTTGCCTTCCATATCAAATGCAATTATTCCATCTGTCATATGAAGTAATATAGTTTCTATTTGTTTTTTTTGTCTTGTTACTTCGTTAAGATTTTCCTTTAAACCAGTAGTCATTAAACTAAATGCTTTATATAATTCATCCATTTCTGTTTTTGTCTTTATTTTTTTTAAATATTTTGTTTCTTGTTCTATATCATTTCCATCTGAAATTTTTTCAGCACTTTTAATTAATTTTGTAATTGGATTAAGTATTATTTTAGATGCAAAAAATATAATTACAATTGATATAATAAGAAAAGAAATTGCAATTATTGAAAATACTAATTTGGCATTATTAATTGCTACACTTAGATACTCTATATTAGTTAAATAATCTATATATAAATATCCTGGAATTACAAACATTATTATTGCTAATATTACAACTATTAATATCATTTTTATTTGTACACTTTTAAACATCTTTTACCTCACAAAAATATGATGTGCGAAGCGGGAAGTGTGAAGTGCGAAATTCAAATCCAATTTCACACCTCTCACCTCACACTTCTCACATCATATAAATTAATTTTTTAATATATTATCATTTTTGCCTACATTAATTTGCTTTTATATAATATCCTACTCCTCTTTTTGTAATAAGGATTTTTGGATTTGCTGTATCTTTTTCTATTTTCCCTCTAATTCTTCTTACTGTAACATCTACTGTTCTTATATCTCCGTAGTATTCATATCCCCAAACTTTTTCCAATAATACTTCTCTTGTTATTACCTGTCCTGCTTGACTAGCTAAAAATTTTAATACTTCAAATTCTCTTAAAGTTAAGTCCATCGCTTGTCCATCTACTTTTGCTTCGAATTTATCTAAATCTAATTCCAATGGCCCAACTGTTATCTTTTTATTTTTTATTTCCTCTGTAGTATCTAAATTACTATTTTCTTTAATTTCTGATTTTCTTAAATTAGCTTTAATTCTTGCCATTAATTCTCTTACACTAAATGGTTTTGTTATATAATCATCTGCCCCTAATTCTAATCCTAGTATTTTATCTATCTCTTCATCTTTTGCTGTAAGCATAAGAATTGGAACATTAAGTGAAGTTCTAATTTTTTTACATACAGTTAAACCATCCATTTTTGGAAGCATTATATCTAATAAAATTAAATCTGGTCTTCTATCCAATGCAATATCTACTGCTGTTATTCCATCGTTTGCTTCTAATGTGTTATATCCTTCTTTTTCAAGATTATATACAAGTATATCTACTATAGGTTTTTCATCATCTACTATTAATATAGTTTTTTTATCTTCCATGTTCTCCACAAAAGTCCCACCTTTCTTAACTTCGACTTTTATTAAATAATTTATATCATATAACAAAATTTAACACAAGTTTTTTTACAAATTTATTACAAAAATATGACAAAAAATCTTACAATATAACTTCTATTTCATTTACACTATTATTATCTTCTAACTTTATTTGTTTTTCTTTAATTTCCTCTCCATTAAAATAGAACTTTTGATCTTCTCCGAGTACATTTTCCTTCTGGATTTTTTACTTGTATATTATATATACTTGTTTTATATCTATATCTTATACTATATTCCTCCCATTTACTTGAAATACATGGGTCAAATTTTAATATGCCTTTTTCCACTTTTAGTCCTAATATATCTTCCAAACCTGCTTTTAAAAACCAACTACTAGAACCAGTATACCAGGTCCAGCCTCCTCTTCCTTGTAGATTTTTTGCTCCATATACATCTGCTGCAATTACATATGGCTCTACTTTATATTTTCTTGCAGCCTCTTTTGTTCTACTATGCTCAATTGGATTTACCATTCTATAATATTCTACTGCTTTATCTCCAAAACCTAATTTACTATATGCTATAATTGCCCACATTGCAGCATGTGTGTATTGTCCTCCATTTTCTCTTACTCCTGGCAAGTATGCCTTTATATATCCTGGTTCTAATTTAGTTTTATCAAATGGCGGATCTAATAATTTTATTATTCCATTTTCTACATCTATTAAGTGATTCTCTAAGCTTTGCATTGATATATATTTTTTATCATTATCTGCTGCACCAGATATAACTCCCCAACTTTGAGATATACTATCTATTCTGCATTCTTCATTTTCTATACTTCCGAAGCGGCTCTCCGGTTATCCATATATGCTCTTTTAAACCATCTTCCATCCCAACCAGATGTATTTAATGCTTTTTTAAGTTGTTCCTTTTTATCTTTATATTCATTTACTCTTGATATATCATTTCTTTTTTCACATATAGGAATAAATTTTTCTAAAATATCATATATAAAAAATCCAAGCCATATACTCTCACCTTTTTGTTTATTTCCAACTGTATTTAATCCATCATTCCAATCTCCAGAACCTATTTTAGGAAGTCCTCGTTCTCCAAAATTTAAACTTCTATCTATTGCACGAATACAATGTGTATATACATCTTCTTTTTGCTTAGATTCTAAATATACATCATATCTTTCATCTACTCCTTCTGGTAAAAGTTCTCCCATTACATAAGGCTCTTCTTTTTCTAAAATACTATAATCTCCTGTATAATTAATATATTCATAAACTACATAACAAAGCCATAATAAATCATCAGAAAATCTAGTTCTTATACCTCTATTTGTATCTTCATGCCACCAGTGTTCTACATCACCTTCTATAAATTGATGCTTGCATGCAATTAAAATTTGCTCTTTCATAAATTCTATATCTACATATTTTAATCCTATAGTATCTTGCAGCTGGTCTCTAAATCCAATTGCTCCACCAGATTGATAATATCCGCTTCTTGCCCATAACCTAGATGTAATAGTTTGATATTTAGCCCAGCTATTTATTATTAAATT
Organism: Clostridia bacterium; assembly: GCA_017397545.1. Classification (GTDB taxonomy): domain Bacteria; phylum Bacillota; class Clostridia; order TANB77; family CAG-508; genus CAG-452. The sequence goes on along the minus strand of JAFQIK010000007.1, from coordinate 21,406 downwards.
TAAAGACTCTAACGGAGTTTTTACTTGTACTCTATTTACAAGCTCATACCAAAAGTTCTTTACTGTACTTAATTCCTGCATACAATTAGAAATCTTAGAATATTTATATGATACATCTTTTACATCTAATAATGTGTTTTCTTCTCCAAATTGCAAAATAATTTCTTTATTTTCATAGCTTTCTAATTCTATCTCCAATTCTACTGCAATACATGAATTTTGCCCAAGTCCACTAGAATTATCTAAACTTACTTTATCTAATCCTTCTGGATTTTTTATATTTCCACTTCCTATAAAAAAGTTTTTATTTCCTGTATATGTTTTTATAGGTTCACTTGAAGAAACAAATGCAACATTATTTTTAAAGCTATCTTTATATAGGTTTTTTGCAATTATTATATTATTTTCTTTGCTTACCTCAATATATCCATTTGTTTTTATTTCATCTTCCCCAAATACTGGTTTTATATAATAAACTAATTTTAGTTTTCTTTTGTTTGGCTCTAAATTTTTAAGTTTTAATATATTTATTTTTACATTATCATTATTAGGAACAAAAATATCTAATTCTTGCATTATATTATTTTGCATAGTTTTAAATTTTACATATCCTAATCCATAAGTTATATAACTTTCTAGATTTTCGTTGTTTAAATTGTTGCATAAAGACCATTTTTTGCCGGTTTTATAATCTTTTAAATATATTATTTCTGATGGCATGTCAAATACTGGATTGTTATTCCATGCAGACAATCTATTCAATCTACTATTTTTATGCCAAGTATATCCTCCTAAATTTTGAGTAACAATTGTTCCAAAGTTTTGGTTTGCTAGCACCATACTCCATACAGTAGGAAGTTTATTATCTTTTTCTAATTTTATTGTATATTCTAATCCATCCTCTGAAAATCCACCATACTCATTGTAATACTCTAAATTTGACATATCTATATTTATATTTGATTGTATTTCATCACTTATAATATAATCAATTTTTGAATCTAATCCAATATTTTTCAATGTTTTTAAATACTCTTCTTCTAAATCATCTATTTGCGCCTTTATATCTCCAAGCTTACTGTCAATTACAATATTAGATTTAAATTCTAATAAATCTATATCATCTTTTTCTATTTGATTAGAATTTATTACAAATATTCCTCCAAACTGATTTTTTAAAAATTCCATTTGCTTATTTAATATAGCATTTTCTATTTCGTAATTTACATATTGGTCATACGAGTTTTCTTCTTTATTTAATATTACTAAATCTGTTTTTATATTTTTAGTTCTAAAAAATTCATATGCTTTTAATACATCTTGTACTACATGCATATCGTTCAAATCTTCTATTTTTACTAGAATAATTGGTAAGTCCCCAGATATACCATACTTCCATAGCTTGCTCTGAGAATAAATTCTATTTGGCAAACTATTTAGTGTAAGTTTTTTCAATGGATTATTTAAAATTATATATGACAATAGTTTTTGATATTTTTCTAAGTCTTTTCCCTTTAATTCTAAATATATAGTTTCTGCTTCTACTTTTGCACGTGAAAGCTCTAATGTTTTTGTTATTAGTTTTGTATTTTTATATTTCTCTAATAATTTATTTGCAGTTTCTTTTTCGTAAGAAACAGATATTAATAAATCAAATACTACTTTTTCTCCTGGCATAATTTTTACAGTTCTTTTCATTGCAAGGCTTGGATCTGTTACTAATCCTAAATTTTTAGAAAATGGTTTTGATTCTTTTACCATTTCTGGTATTGATTCTTGTTTTTTTCCAAAAAACTTTTCTTTGTCTATTTCAAACTCTAATTCTCCTATAGTTTCGTGTTCTGTATAAAGACATGTTCCTAAATATATATCTTTTTCGTTTGTCCCTCTTTTTTTTCTTTTTACTATTATATCATCATCTATTTTTTCAAAGTTTAAAAACAAATTATTAAATGACATATGTGCATAATCTTGCATTGGTTTTGATAATACTGGTTCAAAATAATTTGTTACTTCTAAAGTTTCTTCATTAGTACCATTATTTTTTAATTCTAATCTTCTTATTTCTACTGGGTCATCTGGTGATACTATTACTTTAGTTTTTGTTTCTATATTTGCATCTATTCTTACAAATTCATCTCTTTCTGGTGCAAATATTGTTTTATATATGTCTCCTCTATTCCCATCTTCTATTGGTGTGTTTACCCAAATTCTTTTGCTATTTACATTTTTTATATAAAATAATATTCCTTGTTTGTAATCTGCAGTTTCCTTAAATCTATTTATTAATATATTATTGTATTTACTAAATCCTTCTCCATTATCTTTTGTACAAATTGTATAGTTTCCGTTTGAAATTGTATTAGTTCTGTTCAAAACTCCATCTATCTTATTATATACTTTTTCTATATAATTTTGATAATCTCTTAATTTTACTTTTTGTATCTTTTCTTTTTTCTCTTTTGTTATAATTGCTTTATTTGGCATTCTTTCTTGAAGTAATATATCTATAGCTTCTATTTCTGGATTTTGCATAAATCTTTTTACTAATATATTATTATTTATTAAATTATTAATAGATAGTAAACTAAGAGCCTGATGATGTGCCATATATGTTTTTACTACTTCATATTTTTTCCCGTATTTTAGTCTTGGAATTGTATAATCTATAGATTCATAAAATCCATATTTATTAAACATATTTTCTTTTTCTAATTCTTTTAAATTTTCAATTGCTTGTTTTGGAACATAATTTAAACTTAAAAATACAGAATATGGAGAAATAACCATATCATCTGCAAGACCTCTTTTTAACCCAAGCCATGGCACTCCAAAAGATTTATACTGATAATTATTATTTAAATCTTTTAAATTAAAAGCCGCTTCTGATATTCCCCAAGGTATTCCGAAGTCTTTTTGCATATTCCATTTGACTCATAATTAAAAATCTACAAGACTCATCTAAAAGACTTCCTTCGTAATTTTTTATATTTACATTTGGCATTAAATATTCAAATGCAGTTCCAGACCACGAAATTAGTCCCTTATATTTATTTAAGCTAGTTAGAGTTCTACTTAAAGAATTCCAATGTTTAGGATTAATATCTTTTTTTGCTATTGCTATTAAGCTTGCCTGTCTTGCTTCTGATGCAAGTAAATCATAATATGAATTTGTTAGTTTGTTTTGTTCTACATCAAATCCTATTGAAAATAGATGTTTTTTGTGGTCGTATAAAATAGAAAAATCTGTTGTGTTTATTATATTGTCTATTGTTTGAATCATTTGTGTAATTCTCGGGTCGCCGTGGGCGGCGACCCCTACATCGTTTGCATTTAATTCATTTTTATTTTGTAATGCATTTATTAAAAATTGTTTTACGGTGTATAGGTAGCCTATAAAATTACCATTGTCTACTGTTGAAATATACCTTGGTATTAATGGTTCTAAAGTATTTGTGTTATACCAATTATATAAATGTCCATTCCATTTTTGAAGTTTTGTTATTGTATTTAAAGTTTTGTTTAAAATATCTATTGTTTCTTCTTGTTCTATATATTTTAGGTCATATGCAGAAATTACTGATAGCATTCCAAGTCCTATATTTGTTGTCGATGTTCTTCCGGGCTACTTTATTTACTCTATCTTCTTGGTAGTTATCTGGTGGCAAAAAATTATTTTCTTCGTTTATATTATCTTTAAAATATTGCCAAGTTTTTTTACCTATTTCTATAAGATATTCTTTGTCTTTTTTCGAAACTTTTTCTATTGCTAAAATTTTCTTTATATCTTTACTTATATACCATGCAAGCACTGGAGCTATCACCCATAATATACCTGCTATTATTAGTAAAATTTGATTAGTGACTATTCCAAACGCCAAACTCAAAATGCCAAACACTAAATTCGACATCATAAATTTATAATACGAAACAAAATCTGTTTTTGCTTGTTTTTCTGCCTGTTCTGCAGTAAGCCATTCTAATAAATGTTTTTTACTTACCTTCATTCTATAAATTGTTTTTATTATCGAACTTAAAGAAATATATGCTTTATGAGGCAAGAAACTAATTTCCAATATTCCTCTTATAATACTTGCTTTTATTTCTCCTAAACTTTGTATAAAGCTTTTATGTGCATATATAAACCTTGTATCTTTACCTTTTTTAAAAATAATAAAATTTAAAATATCTAATATTGTAGGAAAAATATATGCTATAAAACTAACTGTTACTATTTCCCAAGTTTTTAGTATTATTGCAAATATAATACTTATTATTATTGAAATAGGTAGAAAGCTTCTTCTTAAATTATCTAATATTTTAAATTTAGAAAGAAGTCCGAAGAGGGTTTTGTTTTTTTGTTTTATCTTTTCTTTTTATTTTATTTTTAAGCCATAATGCAATTTGAAAATCTCCTCTTATCCATCTACTTTGTCTTAGGCAATATGTGTTATATTTGCTTGGATAATCATCAAGTAATAATATATCTGTTGCAAGTCCACATCTTAAATAATTTCCTTCTAAAAGATCATGACTTAAGACTGTATTTTCTGGTATTTCATTACATAGAATTTTATGAAATATTTCTACATCATAAATTCCTTTACCTGTAAAAATACCTTCATCAAAATTATCTTGATATATATCTGATACTGCATTTGTATATGAATCTGTTCCTCCGTGCTCCTGCATATATTTTTGTAAATAAACTTTTTTGACTTGCCTCTAAATTTATTCCTATTCTAGGTTGAATTAATGCATGCCCATCTATTACAATATCTTTTTTTCTACTTAAAATTGGTTTGTTTAATATGTGCGTGATTGTTCCAATTAGTTCTAATGCTGTTCCTAAAACTAAATTTGTATCTGAGTCTAGGGTTATTACGTATTTGATTTTTGTTTTCGGGTCGACAGAGTCGTCGACCCCTACATTTGTTTGTAATGCATTTATAATTTGGTTATGCGGGTCGCTGTGGGCAGCGACCCCTACGAGGGTGTTTACCTTAAATTTGTTCGTGCCGTCAACCAAAAATTCATTAAACTGGCATAATAGTCCTCTTTTTCTTTCCCATCCTAAATAGCATTCTTCTCCTTCATTCCAAGTTCTTTCTCTATATAAAAAATGAAATTTAGGAATTTCTTCTAAATTTTGTTTATATTTATTATTTAGTTTTTCTACTTCTTCTAGTCCTGTTTGTATAATCTCATTATCAAAGCTCTCTTCTTTTTTACTAGATTCTGTGCAGTCTCCAAGAAGTGCAAAATATAAGTTTTCACTTTTGTTTGCTAAATAATATACTTCTAATTTTTTTATTAATTCTTTTACTTTTTCTTTTGAATTAATAATTGTAGGTATTACAACAAAAGTAGAATACTCTTTTGGTAAGTTTTTACTAAAATCTAATTTAGGTAAAAGTTTTGGTTTTACTGTTTTATTTAATATATAATTTATTAGTTGTATAACGATTTCTGATATAGGAATATATAATATACAACCTAGCAAAATAGATACTAGTAAATTATTAAACTTAAAATAAAAGTAACTTGCTGTAAGTATTGCAAATATAGTTGTAATTATTAAAATTCCAAATACATATCTTTTTTCTTTTGTTTTGTTTGATACTTTTTTCTTATCTTTAAATCCAATTTCTTTTAATAATTCTTCTTTTCCATCAGAAATTAAATAATATCCAATATGTGCTTTTTTGCATTCTGTGTCTTCAAATCTATTTGATAATTCAACTGCTTTATTTGCAATATATATTTCGGAAATTTTAGTTTGCTCTGATATTTTTTTTATTTCATTTCTATAGTTATCTTTTGTTTTATAATCCATTTTAGAATAAACATTAGCTGGATCTTTTTTTAATATTTCTTCTACTCCATTAATTTCTTCAAACAAATTTAAAAAATTTACTCTTAAAATTTCTTTTAAACTTAATATACTATTTCCGATAGATACTTTAGAAATTGCAATATCATAATGTTCTTTTTTTATAACTTCTGATATTGTCATACCCATTTTGTTTACTTGTTCTTCTAAAATTTCTAAATATGGAAGCCCTTGCTTTCCATATTTTTTTAATTTGTATGACATATATTCTATAAATGGATATTTCATTTCTTTATTTATTAATGAATTTCCTTGCTCTCTTTTTGCATTTTTAAATACTTGCGTTTTTGTATCCTTTTTTTCTACTAATCTTTCTATTATATCTTCTACTCTATATTTTTGCATTTGGGAAGAATATATTTTTTCGCATATATTTCTTATATTTTCTATTATTGCTATCCCTAAAAACATTGATAAATTCCATATTTCTTCCATACTAAGTAATTTTCTTTTTTGGTATGAAACAATTGTACTTGCTAAAATTTCTTCATTTATTTTATTATCTGTATATGCTACTATTTCAGATGCAAGTACATATACTCTTGCATATCCTTTATATATACCTGTTGCTACTTTTGGAAATTCTTTATATTTTTTTAAGTTCATTTCTAAACATATTGTTTTATATGTTTCTTCTATTATATAAAAATTATCTAAAAGCCATTCACCTGCAGGGTAAGTATCTATCCCCATTTTTGCATGCTGATTTAATAATTCATAAGTTTTTTCTATAAATTTAAAGTTATCTTTTAATCTTGGAATAGGATATGTTTGTTTTTGAGATTTCTCTTCTATATCATGATTTGTTGCAATTTTCTCCATATAATTTTGGAGTTGATAATTATCTAAAATTGTTCCTTTTATATTTAAATATTTATAGTTTTTTGAATTCAAAATTTTTCACCTCGTAAAATATGTATTTCGTACATATTTTTGCCAAGTGTATGTTTTTTTATGCAATTTTCAAATTTTAAAAATTTGTTTAAATATAATAGAATAGATTTTTCAGTAACAATTGCTAAAATTGTAGAGTATTTGTAGGGGCGACTAGTAGTCGCCCGCAACTTACAGAGCCCTTCTAAAAAATATTATTATTAGTAAATTCTTCGAAGAGCGGGCCATTAAAAATCGCCCCTAGATTTTCTCTACATTTTTAATTTTAAAATGCACAAAAAAGCCTAGCCGTTTCCAGCTAGACTTTTTTGTTTTGGTCAGAGTTTTTATTTTACAAGGATATCACTGACACCGTCAAGAGATACCTTAGAAGTAGCATACCAATCTGAAGAAACATTCTGAGTTTCTAAAACTTTCATTACTTCTTCAAACGGCATAGCAATAATTTCACCATCTCTGGAACCAATTACGTGATTCCACTGTCCGAGATCAATGAGTTCAAAAGTTTTGTACGAAAATTCCTTTGCAAGTTCAATATCTTCTTCAACCGGATTTCCGCTGCGCTGCATGTAGTCCGGTATAAGAACCTTGAACTTTATTCCGGTCAATCTCATAATTTCGTTTGCATATTCTGCCGTACTGTAACTTTTATGAGTTCCTTCTGTTACTTCAGATGATTTGCAACAGCCTTCTGATATTACAATGGTAAATGCTCCGCCTTTGTATTTTGCATTTATCTGTGCTGCTACGTCTTCAACAGAAGTCTGAGTTTCAGGAATATGAAGCATATCAATTTCTGCTCCGTACTTTGTCATTGCATGTTTAGTAGCATTTACAGAAAGTCTTCCGCAGTCATAACCCATACAGAAAATCATTGTGGGACGCTGCATAGTGTGTGCATCATTATAACATGCTGCAATTGATGCTCCAGCATTCTGACTTGCAGTTTCAAATCCAAGCACATTATCGAAGCACAAAACATCATTATCCATTGTTGCCAAAGGAACAATAAAGTTAAGGCCATACTCTTTGTGTAATGCCAAAGACTGAGCCGTAGTTCCTCCGCCGCCTATAGCAATAGTACCATTAAAATTTCTGCAAAACGCATGAACCGCATAAGACATATCAACAGTTGTCCCATCAGGCTGCTTGATTTTGAATACATTTGTATCTTTGCAAGAAGGAATTATAGGTGAACCACCCATTTTGCTCCATCCAGAAACAAATTCTTTGTTTGCAACAATCAGTGACCGTGTTGAAATACCGCACAAAGTTCTCCACATCTCCGGAACAAGATGAATTTCTTCATCTTCTTCAGATTTTTTTACAAAGTGCTCCATAAAAGCACCCATAGAAGCCGCTGTTCCCCCACTGGGGCCCATCAAATACTTCTTCATTTCCATAGAGTTTCATCCTTTCTTAGTTTAAAAATGGATTGTCCATGTTAGTACAAACACTTCCTCTGACCATAAAGTATTTATACAATACGCTGAACTTATTATATTATATATCATTTTACATAAATTTGCAAGATTATGTAGATTTTTCTTCCTCGGGTCGCTGTGGGCAGCGACCCCTACAATTATTTAATTAATTTTTAGACAGTCTGGTGACCCCTACAATGTTTGTAAATATTTTCAATTAAAAAACGAACTATATAAATTATATAATTCGCTTTAAAATTCGCTATGACGGAGGCAAAAATTCCATTTCTATCGAAATGAAATTTTATGACCTCACGTCCGGACGCTCTTCTCATTTGCTTGGTTTTGTCCAAGAAATATAATCACATCCATCATTTGGATTATTTTCACATATATAATAATTTCTTCTCTTTTTTGTTTTTCTTATTTGTACTACTCCTCCACATTTTGGGCAAGGTACATCTACTGTTTCTATAAATGGCTTTGCATTTTGGCATTCTGGATAACCTGGACATGCTAAAAATTTTCCAAATTTGCCGTATTTTATTACCATTAATTTACCACATTTATCACATGGTACATCAGATAATTCATATTCTAATTTTACATGTTCTAATTCTTTATCTACTTTTTCTACTACTTTTTCAAATGGTCCATAGAATTCTGATATAACTTTTTTCCATTGCTGCTTACCTTCTGCTATTTTATCAAATTGTTCTTCCATTTGTGCTGTAAATTCTACATTTATTACATCACTAAAGTTTTCTATTAATAGTTTATTTACTATTTTCCCAAGCTCTGTTGGGTGTAATTGTTTTTGTAATTTTTCTATATATCTTCTAGCAAGTATTGTTGTTATTGTTGGAGAATAAGTACTTGGTCTTCCAATTCCTTTTTCTTCTAATGCTTTTACTAAACTGGCTTCTGTATATCTTGGTGGGGGCTCGGTAAAACTTTGTTTTGAATCTATTTTTTGTTTTACTAATTCTTGTTTTTCTTCTAAAGGTGGTATTTTTGCAAATTCTTCTTTTTGCTCGTTATCTTCTGTTTCTACATATAAAGTCATAAAACCTTTAAATCTAATTGTTTGACCATTTGCTCTAAAATTATATTCATTTGCATTAATTTTAACTGCTAGTGTATCAAAAATTGCTGCTGACATTTGACTTGCTATAAACCTGTTATATATTAGTTTATATAGTTTATATTGATCATTTGTTAAAGATTCTTTTATTGAATCCGGAGTTAAATCTACATATGTTGGTCTTATTGCTTCGTGAGCATCTTGTGAATCTGCTTTTGTTTTATAATATCTATTTTCGTAATATTCTTCTCCATATGTACTTTCTATGTACACTTTTGCTGCTGCTCTTGCTTCTTCTGATATTCTTGTAGAGTCTGTTCTCATATATGTAATTAAACCGACAGTTCCTTTTGAAGGTATTTTTACTCCTTCGTATAAGCCTTGCGCTACTTGCATTGTTTTCTTAAGTGCAAAATTTAATTTTCTAGATGCTTCTTGTTGCATTGTACTTGTTGTAAATGGTGGTGCAGGAGTTCTTTTCTTTTCTCCTTTTTTTACTTCATCTACTATATATTTTGCATTTTTTAAATCGCTTAGAATTTTATCCACTTCTTCTTTAGAATGGATATCTAATTTTTTATTATCTTTTCCATAGAATTTAGCTTCAAAGCTCTTTTTAGGTTTCTTTGTAGCAAGTGTAGCATAAATATTCCAATATTCTTCTGGAATAAAGTTTTCTATTTCTTCTTCTCTGTCTACAATAAGTTTTACTGCTACAGATTGAACTCTACCTGCAGATAATCCTTTTTGCACTTTTTTCCATAGAACAGGACTTATTTTATATCCAACTATTCTATCTAATACCCTTCTTGCTTGTTGTGCATCTGTTAAATCCATATCTATTTGTCTTGGATTTTGGATTGCTTTTTTTACAGCATCTTTTGTTATTTCGTTAAATGTTACTCTGCACATTTTTGATTTATCTACACCTAAAATATTAGATAAATGCCAAGCTATTGCTTCTCCTTCACGGTCAGGGTCAGTTGCAATATATACTTTTTTTGCTTCTTTTGCATCTTTTTTTAGACTTTTTATTAAATCTCCTTTTCCTCTGATGTTTATGTATTGTGGTTCAAAAGTTTTTGTATCTACTCCTAGTTTTGATTTTGGTAAATCTCTTATATGTCCCATTGATGCAACTACTTTTGTACTTCCACCTAGAAATTTTTTTATTGTGTTGGCTTTGGCTGGAGATTCGACTATGATTAATTTATCTGCCATTCTTATTATGGCAGCAATGAAAAGCTATTATTATCTATTTTAATTCTGTAGGGGCAGACGACTCTGTCTGCCCGCAAACTTTACATTTTTTACGGGCGGACACGGGGTTCCGCCCCTACAACGTTTGCAATTAATTTTCTACATTTGCCTAGTATTGCTCGCTTTCGATTACTGCCTCCTCCTTCCGTCTATTTTCTTTCTTCTTGTTATTATATTACTTGTTAAAATATGTTTTTGCATAAAACTCATTTTCATTCAACATTTTATCTATTGATTCAAATTCATAATCTGCAAATTCACAACATAATTTTAATATTTCTTTTTCATTATCTTTATTTAGAATAAATCTTTTTATCTGTCCATCATCGAATTTAAAGATAAACACCTTTTTTTTGCCTAAATATTCATTCCAAAATCCATTTTGTAATGTTTCATAAATATATTTTTCAAATATCTCAATTTTCTCATCAGAAAAAGAAACCCCATAATCATCTTCAAAAGATTGTATCTCAAACCCATTTTCTTTAAGTTTTTCAATATTATTAACTCCCATTAAATAACTATAGTTCATTGTCTAATTCTCCTTTACTGCGGGTCGCTGTGGGCAGCGACCCCTACATTGTTTGTAATTTATATTTTGTCTATTTTCGGGCGGAAATGGATTCCGCCCCTACATATTATTCATATAATGGAAATCTTGAACAAATTTCTGCTACTTCTTTTATTATTTCTTCTTTTTTGTCTTCGTAATTTTCTACTGTCATATTTATTAATTTAGCTATTTGTTTCATTTCTCCTTCTTTTAATCCTCTTGTAGTGGCCGCTGGTGTTCCTATTCTTATTCCACTTGTTATTGTAGGTTTTTCTGTATCAAATGGTACAGAGTTTTTGTTTGTTGTTATTCCTACATTATCTAGTCTTTCTTCTAATTCTTTTCCTGTTATTCCTTTATTTCTTAAATCTATTAGTATTAAATGATTATCTGTTCCATCAGATACTAAATTAAATCCATAATTTTTCAACTCTTCTGATAAAACTTTTGCATTTTTTACTATTTGCTGTTGGTATTCTTTAAATTCTGGTTTTAATGCTTCTCCAAAGCATACTGCTTTTGCAGCAATTACATGCATTAAAGGTCCACCTTGTGAGCCTGGGAATACCCCTTTATCTATTGCTTTTGCAAATTCTTCTTTGCAAAGTATTAATCCCCCTCTTGGTCCTCGAAGTGTCTTGTGTGTTGTTGTTGTAACTATATCTGCATATTCTACAGGATTTTGATGTAATCCTGCTGCAACTAATCCTGCAATATGTGCCATATCTACCATAAATAAACTTCCACATTTGTCTGCTATTTCTCTAATTCTTTTAAAATCTATTTCTCTTGGATATGCACTTGCTCCTGCTAAAATTAGTTTTGGTTTATTCTCTAAAGCAAGTCTTTCTAGTTCATCATAATCTATTCTTCCAGTTTCTTTATCTACTCCATATGGAATAAAATCATATAATTTTCCTGATGAATTTACTTTGCTTCCATGTGTTAAATGACCACCATGTGATAAATTCATTCCTAATACTTTATCTCCTGGCTCTAATATTGCAAAATATACTGCCATATTTGCTTGTGCTCCAGAATGTGGCTGAACATTTGCATGCTCTGCACCAAATAATTTTTTTGCTCTTTCTATTGCAAGGTCTTCTACTATATCTACACATTCACATCCACCATAGTATCTTTTGGTTGGATATCCTTCTGCATATTTGTTTGTCATATAACTTCCCATTGCTTCCATTACACTATCAGTTACAAAATTTTCTGATGCAATTAATTCTATTTTATTTTGTTGTCTTTTAAGCTCTTTATCTATTGCTCCATATACATCTTTATCTGTTCTTTTTAAATTTTCAAAAGTTGGCATAAAAAAACCTCCTATTTTCTTAAATGATATTTGCATTATATACTAAATAGGTTTTGGTGTAAATAAAAAAGATAGAATTTTTATTCAATAGAGAATTTAATTCTATCTTGATATTTTTTATATTTACTAATTATCCAATACTGAACTTACAAAACTATATGTTACTCCATCTTCACTAAAAGCTGTTATAGAAGTATTTGGAAATAAATCATTCGTTCTTAATGCAAGTTCTCCGTCATTATACATATATATTTCATATAAATCTATTTCGTAACCATCTAGTAAATATTCTTCAAGTTCATTTGTATCATATTTTGCTCTTATATCTTCTACTTTTTGTCCTAATATTTTACTTTCTAACTGTGATTTTAATCCTAATACTTTTTCTAATATAGCATCTAAATTTTCATCTGTTCCAGATTCAATATATTCCAATCCACTCTCACTTATCTTATACATATAGTCTTTTCTTATTAAATACCAATAATTATTTTCTTTATCATTAAAGTGTAACCATCTTTTGTATGAATCTATATTACCTAATTCAATCTCTGCATCATATTGCTCAAGTACTTTTTGAACAGCTAAAGCATCTTCCTCATTTTGAGCTGTCATTAAATTAAATACTGCTTCTGCTATTATCTCTGCCTCATTTACTTCTTCAGCTGATTTTATTCCTGTTTCTGATAGTTCATAATTGTATTTTCCTAATTTCCCTGTTATTGTTATATTTGGAATACTACCTTCTACTGTATATTTTTCTTTCATTTTGTCTATTATTGCTTGTGCATCAATTTTTCCATCATTTGTTATTTCCATCATTGATAGCATTTCTTCTAATATTGCTTTTTCTTCGGTTTCTTTTGTTGCTATTTCTGCTTTTTCAAATAGTCCTCCATTTAGTGCTACATTTATTGTAACTCCCACAAGTATTAGCATTACTATTATTGTGATTATTAAGGCAATTAGGGTAATACCGTTTTGGTTATTTAGGGTCATTTCTTCGAAGTGCGGGCGACTATTAGTCGCCCCTACGGCGTTTGCATTTAATTTCGTTTTTTGCATTTGTTTCTCCATCCTTTCTTTTGTTTGCGTTTTGCATTTGGCATTTAGTAATTGGTATATTTTGTTATTTTCTAAATGCTAACTACCAAACGCGATATTCATTTTATAAAAGGATGTTATCATATGCTTCTATATTTTTTAATAGTTTTTATGTTTATTTGTAATTACATTCTTTTGTTCTTTAGGAAGGCTTCGTAAGCGCGGGCGATTAAAATCGCCCCTACGTTTCTGGGTAATTTCTTTGATGCATTGCGGGTCGCCCAGGAGTGCGACCCCTACAACATTTGCAATGCAAATTTTGTAACATTCACAGGCAGGCACAAGACCTGCCCCTACAATGTTTGCATTTTGTTATAATAATCATTTTAAAAGGGCTGAAATGGATTCCGCCCCTACATTTTGTATAATTCTTTTAAATCATACATATAATTTTAATTTGCTTTTAGCAAATCTTCTAATACATCATTTAATCCTATTGGAGTTACTTTATATTTTTTTAATGTATCTATTATTTCTATTACTTTTTCTGCACTGTTACTTATATATTTTTTACTAGTAATTTCTGTATTTATCTCATTATTTTTATATTCTTTTTTTATAATTTCTATTCCATAACTATCTTTTGTTTCTTTATTTGTAGTTGTATAGTATTCTAATTCTATTCTATGATTAATATTTGTTTCTTTTAAATCTTCTTCTCCTAAAAAAGCACCACCATAGTAAGTCCTAGAATTTTGCACTTTCTTTCCCCTTTCTTTTGTATTTATGCTTGCTAAGCACTTTTTCAACTATACTATAACTATCTCAGAAACGCAACAAATTTTAGTCGCACCATTTGACTTTTTTACTCTTCTTTATACAATATTTGATATTTTTCAACAATTTTATATCTTTTTTTCTCTTTTTGTTTTTAAAACTTAAAATCTCTGTAATACAATTGAAAAAGAAGACTTTTAAAAAGCCTTCCTGTTTTATACCTTTATTTTAAAATTAAGCATTATCTTTTATATAGTCTACTACATCATTTACTGTAACTACTTTTTCTGCATCAGCATCTGGAATTTCTATATCGAATTCTTCTTCTAATGCCATTATTAATTCAACTATATCTAAAGAGTCAGCTCCTAAATCATCTATGAAAGATGCTTCTGGTGCTACTGCTGTTTCAGCTACTCCTAATTGTTCTACTATAATTTCTTTTACTTTGTCGAAAATTTCTTCTGAACTCATAGGTATTTTACACCTCCCTTAATTTCTTTTTAACTACTATATTAGAATATTATACGTTTTAGAATATATTGTCAATAGTTTTTTAAATTTATTTTCATCTAAATTGTGTAATTAAATATATTATAAACATTGCAGGGGCGATACTTAAGTTCGCCCGTTTGACTTTGCGGGCGACTACTAGTCGCCCCTACATTTACTTTACTATTTTCTATTAGCTACTAAACATTAACAATATTTATGATTTACCTTGATTTTTCTCAAATTCTTGTGCTAATATTTCTACAGCTTTTGAATTAGCAAATTGCTCTGCTTGTTTTAGTGTAAAATAGAATAAATATTCATCACTACTTCCATGTGCTTTTACAACAGGTTTTTTTACTCCTAAAAATAGTGCTCCACCATATTCTTTATAATCCATTGTTTTGCTAAATCTTTTTATTCCTGGAAGTGCTGGAATACAAGCTAGTGTACTTAATATGTTCTTTTTTAAGCTTTCTGTAAGAGATCTTTTTACAAGCTTTCCAAATCCTTCTACTGTTTTTAAAAATATATTTCCAGTAAATCCATCTGTTATTACTGCATCTATTTCTCCAGAAAAAGCTTCTCTTCCTTCTACATTTCCTACAAAATTTATATTATAGTCTTCAGCCTTTTCTTTTAAAAGTTTATAACTTTCTTTCATTAAGTCATTCCCTTTTGTTTCTTCTGTTCCTATGTTTAATAATCCTATTGCTGGTTTTTCTATTTTATAAATGTTTTTTAAGTATATATTTGCAAATTGAGCAAATTGAAGCAAATTTATAGGCTTGCAATTAGTATTTGCTCCAGCATCTAAAAGCATTAATCCTTTTTTATATGATGGAAGCATTGGAGCAATTGCAGGTCTATCTACACCTTTAATTCTACCTACCAATAGAGTTGCACCTGTTAATAGTGCCCCTGAATTTCCTGCAGAAATAAATACATCTCCTTCTTCTTGTTTTAGCATTTTTAAACCTACTACCATAGAAGAATCCTTTTTTTGTTTTATAGCTTGTGTTGGTATATCTTCCATTTCTATTGTTTCCGTGCTATTTCGTATTGTAATTTTATCTGTTATTTCTTCTAATTCTTTATTATACATTTCTTTAATTTTTCTTTTTATTACTTCTTCTTTTCCTATTAAAACTATTTCTGAATTAATTTCTTTAATTGCTTTAATAGCACCTCTTATATTTGCTTCTGGAGCGTTATCTCCTCCCATACAATCTAATAATATTCTCATAAGATATTCCCTTCTTTTATTTTTAAGTATATTTTCTATTTTCTTATTTTATTATTTTATTTAGAAAAAAGCAATAGTTATTATTTTATTTTTTTATTTACTATTTATGTTTACTGTGATATAATATATAAATCTCAAACTTTATTTACTTGTTTGAGCAAATTTTAAACAAGGAGGGTAGGATTTTTAGGCGCATACTCAAATTAACATTAATTTTATAACAAGAAAGGATTTTTTTATGTCTATCACAGTTATTCGTATGAAAAATCATTATGAAGTTGGAGAATTGACTGCAACTCTTATTGCAGATGCTATTCGTTCCAAACCTAATCTTGTATTAGGCCTTCCCACTGGTCAGACACCTGTTCCGGTATATTACCAACTCCGTAGATTGTATGCTGAAAGACTTCTTGACTGTTCTAATGTCACAACATTTAATCTTGATGAATATTTCAGAAGAGGAAAAGGAGATCCCGATAGCTACTATACATTCATGCATGAGCAGCTTTTTGACCACATTCCCTTTAAGGCATCATATTTACCCAATGCAAAACCGGAGAACTCAGAAATAATACCCACTTCTCAGCTTATTCCTATTTTGGAAAATGAGTGTTCCAAATATGATATGAAAATTGATGAAGAAGGCGGTATTGATATTCAGCTTGTTGGCTTAGGTTCGAACGGTCATATTGGCTTTAATGAACCTTCGCCTGAAGAAATTTCAGATGGGACATGTATTGTTACTCTTGCAGGACAAACTATCTCCGACAATGCAAATAAGTTTTATCATGGAGACGAATCAAAAGTTCCCAAAAAAGCTATTTCCATGGGAATGGGAAAAATTATGCAGGCAAAATCAATCATTCTTATTGCGAACGGTGAAAGCAAAGCTAAGGCCATTTATGATAGCCTTAGAGGACCTATAACGCCTATGGTTCCTGCTTCACTTTTAAGACTTCATCCTGATGTAACATTCATTATTGATGAAGCTGCTGCAAAACTTCTGGATTAACACGCTTAAGGCCAACCTTACACTTATAAGGTTGGCCTCCTACTTTTTTTTAAAAAAATAGAAGCAATTTTCTTGCCCCCATTTTTTACTTTATTACTATTCAAAAGATTTCATTATATCTTCTATACCTCTTTCTCCACTTGTACTTGTTGCTATTACACAAACAAAATATTCATCCATTTTATAAACATAATATTTTTGTGTAACTTCTATACCAGATATAGCTGCAGTTACTGTTAGTGTGTCATATTCTCTTCCTGCAACTTTTTCTTTTGAAGTATCTCCTATTTCATAGCTCATAGATTCTACAGCTGTTAATTGAGTTTTTAATTGGTCTAAATAATATTCTGTAGTAATATCCATTAATGGTTTTTCGCTCATTATAGATATGTTATTTCCTGTGCTTGGATCATTTGCAACCACATAGTAAACACTAGTTAATTTTGCTAATTCTGCAGCAATTTTTTGGTCATCATTTAATAATTCTGATCCTATGTTCATCATTTGAGCAATTTCTTCATCACTTGAATATGTCCATCCTTCTGGTAAATTAAATTTTAATCCTAAAAACTTGTTTTCATATGTATTGTCTTTCCATTCTCCCATTGAAAACTCTACTTTTGGTTCCTCTGTCACAGTATTGTTATCTACAACTGGATTTTTCTTTTCTTCTCCACATCCTGTTAATACAAATAAGATACTTGCAACAAGTAAAATCATTAATGCAATTTTTATTGCTTTTTTCATTATAAATCACCTCAAATAAAATTATATAATATGTTCTAATTGAGGTCAAGATTAAATTGCTAAAATAAATTATTTGTTGTTTACATATAGATAAAACACCATTTATATAAATTGTGTTTTCGAGGTGAGAAGTGAGATGTGTGAGGTGTGCTTATAGGACTATTCTTTATAAATTCCCCTCTAATTTCACACTTCACACATCTCACTTCCATACAAATTACAATTTATCTGGCAGGCACAAGACCTGCCCCTACACATCCTCAAATTAATTTACAATAAATTATATTTTCTCTGCTCTAAACAAATTTGTGCAAAAAAAATAGAGGCAATTTTCTTGCCTCTATTTTTATATGGTATATATTATTCGATTATATCTGAAACTATACCAGAACCAACTGTTCTACCACCTTCACGAATAGCGAATCTTAATCCTTTTTCGATAGCTATTGGTGTAATTAATTCGATAGTCATAGCTACGTTATCACCTGGCATTACCATTTCTGTTCCTGCTGGTAAATCAATAACACCTGTAACGTCTGTTGTTCTGAAATAGAATTGTGGTCTATATCCATTGAAGAATGGTGTATGTCTTCCACCTTCTTCTTTTGTTAATACGTAAACTTCTGATTTGAATTTTGTATGTGGTTTGATTGTTCCTGGTTTTGCTAGAACTTGACCTCTTTCGATATCTTTTCTATCAACACCTCTTAATAGAACACCTATGTTGTCTCCTGCTTCTGCTTGGTCTAATAATTTTCTGAACATTTCTACACCTGTAACAACTGTTTTTCTGCTTTCAGTTGTTAATCCAACGATTTCAACTTCGTCTTGAACTTTTACAATTCCTCTTTCTACTCTACCTGTAGCAACTGTTCCTCTACCTGTTATAGAGAATACGTCTTCTACTGGCATTAAGAAATCACCATCTGTTGGTCTGTCTGGTGTTGGGATGTAGCTATCAACTGCATCCATTAATTCTTTCATACATGCATATTCTGGTGCGTTAGGATCTGTTGATGCAGATTCTAATACTTTTAATGAAGATCCTTTTACGATTGGAATTTCATCTCCTGGGAATTCATAGCTAGATAATAAATCTCTAACTTCCATTTCAACTAATTCTAATAATTCTGGATCGTCAACCATATCACATTTGTTCATGTAAACAACGATATATTTAACACCAACTTGTCTTGCAAGTAGTATATGCTCTCTTGTTTGAGGCATTGGACCATCAGCTGCTGAAACAACTAATATTGCTCCATCCATTTGAGCTGCACCTGTAATCATGTTTTTAACGTAGTCAGCGTGACCTGGACAGTCAACGTGAGCATAGTGTCTGCTTTCTGTTTCGTATTCAACGTGTGCTGTGTTAATTGTGATTCCTCTTGCTTTTTCTTCTGGAGCACCGTCTATTTGATCATAAGCTGCGAATTGTGCCTTTCCTTGTAATCCTAAATATTTTGTAATAGCTGCTGTTGTTGTTGTTTTTCCATGGTCAACGTGACCAACTGTACCAATGTTAACGTGTGGTTTTGTTCTTTCAAATTTTGCTTTTGCCATTGATTTCTTTCCTCCTTCAAATTACGTGTAGGGGCAGAATCTATTTCTGCCCAGGTGGATATGAAATCCACCCCTACATTTTTTTATTTTTTATATTTTAAAATTTAATAACAAATTTAAACAAATGTATTTTATACCATTTATTTGTTTTTTGCAATATGTTTTTTTAATTTTTGTAGGGGCGAACTGTGTTCGCACGCGGGCGACCGAAGGTCGCCCCTACATTAGTCTTCTTTTTTTGTTCTTGACGCCACAATCTTCTCAAATACAGATTTTGGAACTTCTTCGTAATGGCTTGGTTCCATTGCATATGTTCCTCTACCTTGTGTTTTAGAACGTAAGTCTGTTGCATATCCAAACATTTCTGATAATGGAATAAATGCTCTTATAATTTGCATTCCACTTCTTGCTTCCATTCCTTCCATTTTTCCACGTCTTGAGTTAACGTCACCAATAACATCTCCCATATATTCTTCTGGAACTGTTACTTCTACTTTCATTATTGGCTCTAATATTACGGCTTTACCTTGTTTACATCCTTCTTTGAATGCCATAGATCCTGCAATTTTGAATGCCATTTCTGATGAGTCAACATCATGGTAAGAACCATCTACTAAAGTTGCTTTAAAGTCGATAACTGGATATCCAGCAAGTATACCACTTTCAGCAGCTTCTCTGATTCCTTCTTCTGTTGGTTTAACGTATTCTTTTGGAACTACACCACCAACAATTTTGCTTTCGAATTGAATTCCTGTACCTGGTTCTAATGGTTCCATTTCTAGCCAAACATGCCCGTATTGTCCACGTCCACCAGATTGACGTATGAATTTTCCTTCTACTCTTACTTTGTTTCTAATTGTTTCTTTGTAAGAAACTTGTGGTTTACCTACATTACATTCTACTTTGAATTCTCTTTTTAATCTATCTACGATGATATCTAAGTGTAATTCTCCCATACCTGCAATGATAGTTTGACCTGTTTCATGGTTTGTATATGTTTTGAATGTTGGATCTTCTTCTGCTAGTTTAGAAAGTGCTATACCCATTTTTTCTTGAGCTACTTTATCTTTTGGCTCAATAGCTATTTCTATAACTGGCTCTGGGAATTCCATTGATTCTAATATAACTGGATGTTGTAAGTCACAAAGTGTATCACCTGTTGTAACTTCTTTTAATCCAACTGCTGCTGCAATATCTCCAGAATATACTTTATCTATATCTTCTCTATGATTTGCATGCATTTGAAGAATTCTTCCGATTCTTTCTTTTTTATCTTTATTTGCGTTTAATACTGTTGAGCCTGATTCCAATGTTCCTGAATAAACTCTAAAGAAACAAAGTTTACCAACGAATGGGTCTGTTGCAATTTTAAATGCTAATGCTGCGAAAGGCTCTGTATCAGATGTTTTTCTTTCTGTTTCGTCACCATCTGTTGTTACACCTTTTATAGCTGGTATATCTAATGGTGATGGCATAAATTCTACAATATAATTTAATAATTCTTGAACACCTTTATTTTTATATGATGAACCACAACAAACTGGAACTATTTTGTTAGCTAATGTTCCTAGTCTTAAACCTTTTTTGATTTCTTCTTCTGAAAGCTCTCCTTCATCTAAATATTTCATCATTAATTCATCGTCTTGTTCTGCAGCTGCTTCTACCATTTCTGCTCTAAATTTGTTTGCTGTTTCAACTAAATCTGCTGGAATTTCTGTTTCTTCAATAACTTTTCCTAAATCATCTTTGTGGATGAACGCTTTCATTTTTATTAAATCAACTATTCCTTCAAATGTATCTTCAGCTCCTACTGGTATTTCTACTGGAATTGCATTTGCATTTAATCTATCTTTCATTTGGTTTACACAAGCAAAGAAATCTGCTCCTGTAGTATCCATTTTATTTACATATGCCATTCTTGGAACACCATATTTATCTGCTTGTCTCCAAACAGTTTCTGATTGTGGTTGAACTCCACCTTTTGCACAAAATACTGTAACAGAACCATCTAATACTCTTAAAGATCTTTCAACCTCAACTGTAAAGTCAACGTGTCCTGGTGTATCAATGATGTTAATTCTATGATTATCCCA
>JAFQIK010000006.1 GCA_017397545.1 Clostridia bacterium | reverse complement strand
GTTTTGTTAATTCTGTTTGTAGTGTAGATTTATCTACTACTCCTGTTTTTGCATCATATGCTGTTACTATTGCTGTCATTAATTGTTCTTCTTCTACTGCTTTTTCTGTTTGCACTTTTGCTGTTTCTGCCTTTTCAAATAATCCTCCATTTAGGGCAACATTTATTGTTACTCCTACCAATATTAGCATTACTATTACTGTGATTATTAAGGCTATTAGGGTGATACCTTTATTTCGGGTCATTCCTTCGAAGTGCGGACGACTACTAGTCGCCCCTACAGCGTTTGCATTTTGTTTTTCTCTAATTGACATCTTTTATTCCTCCTTTGTTTTTTGTTTGGCATTTGGCATTGTGCGTTTGGCGTTTGGCGTTTTGTTATTGGATTTTTGTAAAATTTCTATTTGTAGGTCGCCGAGGACGTCGACCCCTACATTGTTGAAATTAATTTTTTATTAGATTTCCAATTACCAAATGCTAAACGCTAAATTCCAATTACTTTTTCATTTGTATTTTTTACAAATTACTTTCTTTTATGTTCATTATAGGTTATATTTTTTTATAAGTCAATATTTCATTTGTTTTGTAATATAAATGTAATTTATGTGTAACTTATTTGTAATATTGGCTTTTTAGTCGTTTTTTACATATTCTTTCATTTTATTTCTATTCAATAAAAAAAAACAGATTTAAACTTTATACCTTTTAAATCTGTTTTTTTATTTTTTTATGCAATTCCGTATTTCTTTTTGAATTTATCTGCTCTTCCACCTGTTGTATCTTTTCTTAAGTTACCTGTCCAGTATGGATGGCATTTAGAACATACATCAACTTTTAAATCTGATTTTGTAGAACCTACTTCTAAAACATTTCCACATGCACATGTAATTGTTGTTTGATTATATTGTGGTTGTATACTTTCTTTCATTATGTTATTCACCTCTTCCTTCGCTTTCTAAAAAATTTCTTAACTATTTTAACACATTTTTATTAATTTTGCAAATTTATTTTAAAATTTATTTATTTTTTCTTCTTTCTCTTGTTGTATTTGAGTTTTTACAGCTTCTATTGCTCCATCAAAAGAAACTTTGTTTACTAATTTAAATATAACATTCCATAAACATGCAATTATTAAAATTATTAATCCTATTCTTTTCCAAATTTTTGCTAACATATTTTTCTCCTAAAAAACAAACTTACATAATTAATTATACTATATTTTTTATTTTTGTCAATATTTGTGGTGAGTTTTGGGCATACTAACTTAAAACAAGTTAAACTGTTTAATAATAAAACTAAAATTTGTAGAATATTTGTAGGGGCGACTAGTAGTCGCCCGTGTTTCAAAGAAAATACTGTTAATAATTTTTTAGCAACGCTCTGTAAGATGCGGGCGATTACTAATCGCCCCTACATTTTACTCTACTATTTTTTATTATCTACTAAATATTATATAAATAAAATTATAATTGGGAGGTCCTATGAAAAAATTTTTATTAATTATTTTTGTTTTATGTTTTTGTTTAGTTGGTTGTGGCAATAATGATAATAATTTGCAAAATGCTAAAGAAGAAAATAACAATTACAATGTTTCTAGAACTACAACAACTAACGAAAACAATACTGAAAATGATATTACAGATACTGAAATTAAATCTGCATTGGAGGAAATTGATATAGCTTCTTTTTCTACTAAAATATATACACCTAATGATGAAGCAAGGCAAAATAATATAACTTTAACTTGTTCAAAATTAAATGGAACTGTTGTTAAATCTCGGAGAAACTTTTTCTTTTTGTGATACAGTAGGAAAAGCCACTCCTGAAGCTGGTTACCAAAAAGCTGATGTTTTTGATAAAGATGGAAATACTATAAAAGGTTATGGTGGACGGAAATTGTCAAATTAGTAGTACTTTGTACAATGCAGTTTTATCTCTTCCTTCACTTACTGTAGTTGAAAGGCATGAGCACAGCAAAGAAGTATATTATGTGCCTCTTGGAAAAGATGCTGCTGTTGCTTATGGTAGTATAGATTTTAAGTTCAGAAATGATTATGATTATGATATAAAAATATATGCAACTAACACTACAAATAGTGTTGATATTAGAATAGTAAAACTATAATTATTTATTCTAAATTATTTCCTCTTAGCATAGTATTTATTAATACTTGTTTAGGAGGTTTTTTATGTTTTTTAGAAAAACTAAAATATTTATATATCTTCTTTTACTATTAATTCTTTTATCATTTATTATACCTATTACTTCTTTTGCTTTTAATGAAGATAGTATATATGTATGGTCAAATAACTCCTCTTCTGTTTCTACATCTATTTCACCTTCTGCAGAAGAACAAAAACTTAATATTTCTACTACAGATAATTCACGGTAATTTCTTAAATATTACTTCTGGTAGTGCAGTATTAATGGATCAAAAAACAGGAAACATTCTTTATGAATATAATTCTCATGAACAATTAAGACCTGCAAGTGTAACAAAAGTAATGACTATTCTATTAATTATGGAGGCTTTGGATAATGGAATAATTAGTTTAGAAGACCAAGTTCCTTGTTCTGAAAAAGCAAGCAGTATGGGTGGGTCTCAAATATGGCTTGATACTACAGAAACCTTAAGTGTTCATGAAATGTTAAAAGCAATTTGTGTGGTTAGTGCAAACGATTGCTGCGTAGCTATGTCTGAATATATTTCTGGAAGTGAAGAATTGTTTGTTGAACAAATGAATAAACGTGCTAAAGAACTTGGAATGAATGACACTTGTTTTAAAAATTGTCATGGAATTGATGAAGACGGGCATTTAACATCCAGTCACGATATTGCAATTATGTCTAGAGAACTAATTACTAAACATCTCAAAATCACAGAATACACAACTATATGGATGGATAGTTTAAGAAATGGAGAGTCAGAGCTTGTAAATACAAATAAATTAATTCGAAACTACGAAGGGGCAACAGGTCTAAAAACTGGTTCAACTTCTACCGCACTATTTAATTTATCTGCAACTGCAACTAGAGATAATTTATCACTAATTGCTGTAATTATGAGAGGAGAAACTTCAGCAATTAGATTTTCAGAAGCTCAAAAATTATTAGATTATGGTTTTAGTAATTTTGAATATGTAGAATGTGCTAAAAAAGATGATATTGTAAAAACTATAAATGTAGATAAGGGAATAACTTCAAATGTTGATGCAATTTTTGAATCAGATGCAGGATGTCTAATAAAAAAAGGAAATTCCAAAAATATAACTTCTAATATTTCTTTGGATGATAATATTTCTGCGCCAATTACTAAAGGCCAAAAGCTTGGAGAGGTAATATATTCAGTTAACGAAGAAACAATTGCTAAAGTAAATATTGTAGCTAAAGAAGAAGTGAAAAAACTTAATTTAATAAATATGTGCGCAAGAACAATTGAAAATTGGTTTACTTTGTGTAGATAAATTGTACAATAGAACTAATTTTGAATTCGCTTCCAGAGATTTATTTATATTTTATCTCGCGCGCCCCAACTGCGTAATAGGCTGTAACACAAAACCTGCAAGCGGATTTGATTTTGTGTAACAGCCTATAACTTGTCGGTCCCCACCCGTAACCCGCTCGTAAAATATAAATGGAAATCTCTTCGCGCTACTCTACGTTTAGATATATAGAGTATTAATAAAATCAGTTAAAATACATCAATTTATGAGCACCGCATGTGATTGGAGTGTTTATGCAAAATTCTTAACGAAAATTGAAGGAGGAAGCGGGAACCGAGAGGCTCGTTCAATTTTCGTTTAGAATTTTTTAAACACGTATTGAACCGAGGAGCACAATAAATTTATGTTTTTAACTAGATTTTATGGATGGCTTGCAATTAATTTAAAATAGCAAATTCCAATTTATTTAATCATCCAATTCTTCATATTCAATTTCATATTCTTCTTTTTCATCTTTTTGCTTTTTATCTTCTTTTATTTCTGGTTTTCTATCTTCAGACATAAAATTTCCTAGTTGTTCCATTATATTTTCTGCTTTGTTCATTTTTTTACCTATTTTATTAATTAAATCTGGCACATAATCTAATAATTTATCTATTGTAGAAGAATGGTTTACTGAAAGTAACTTTACATTTCCTTCTTGTACTATTATAAATGCAACTGGGTTTATACTTACTCCTGCACCTGAACCTCCTCCAAAAGGTAATTTATATTTTATATTCTCATCATCCTTATCTTTTTTTGTGTACTCTTCTATTGTTTCTTCATTAAATTCGCTTCCTCCTGCTGCAAAGCCAAAAGCTACTTTTGAAATTGGTATAATTACTATATTATTACTAGTTTCTATAGGATCACCTATTATCGTATTAACATCTACCATATCTTTAATACTATTCATTGCGGCAAGCATAAGTCCTTCTATCGGATGTTCTCTCATCATATTTTCCACTCCTTTTTTTTAATAACATATATACTATATTTATAATATGTACCAACTTTACATTAAATATACAGTTTAAAGTTATTAAAATTTGTGGTTGTTCACCATATATAGGAGTAATTGAGTAATTATAATTTTTACTATTATAATTATCTATTCTATTTGCTAATATTATTGATAAAATTATTGAAACAATTCCTACTTCAAGTGAAGTAGTTACTGTATCAAAAGAATCAAGTTTTACATTTAAATCTATTTTATCTACTTTTGGGTTTAGATATTTTAAATATCTTATTCTTAATACATCTTTAAAATCAATTACCTTGTTTATCATTTTGTGATTAAATATTTTATGTTTTTTAGTTTTCTTATACTCCAATTTCATCCAAGTAATTTTATTTAAAAATTTAAATCTCATATATATCAAATAATCTTCTACTCTTTTATCCTTTTCATAATTACTATTGAATTTAAATTTTTTAACTTCTATTTCTACATACGATAAACATATTATAAAAATTAGAAAAGATATAAAAAAAACAAAACCTATAACAATCCAAAAAACTATCATAATTTTACTCCTAAATTTATTGTTTCCATTTTTTGGATTGTTATTCTTCTTATTCTTTAAAACCGAACAATTAAAATCATTCCTTACAACGTTTGCAATTCAATCATATCAATATTTTGGGCAGAGCAAGCCCTGCCCCTACATTTCCTCTACTATTTTAAGATATATAATTAAGAGCAAATGAAAAAGCAAGATTTATTCTCTTGCTTTTTCTACTGTTATATCTCCAAATATTTTCTCTTGCTGAGTTATTACTTTACTTCTTCTTGTTAATTCTAAAAGTCCTGTAAATGCAGTTACTGTTTCTAGTTTTGTATACTGTTTTGTTTTGCAAAGTCTATTAAATATAAATTTTGGTTTTTTTACTAGTTCTCTAAATATATCTTTTACTTTACTAGTAACTGTTACTGTTTCTACTATTGCAATTTTTTCTATGTTTATTGCATTCTTATTAACTTTTTCTTTGTTTCTTTCTAATATTTTTTTGTAAGCCTCTTCTATTAAATCTTTAGAATATTTTTCTTCTAATTTTCTACTAGGAAGTTCTATTTTATCCGGTATTTTATAAAATCTTTTAGAAAAAATTTCAAATTGTTCTCTTAATTTTTTTGATATTTCCTTATACTTTTTATATTCTATTATTCTATGTATTAATTCTTCTTCTGTAAGTTCTGCTTCATCTTCTACTTGTTTAGGAAGTAAACTTTTTGATTTTAAATATACTAATGTTGATGCCATAACTAAGAATTCACTTGTTATATCTAAATTTAATTCTTGCATAGCATTTATATATTCTATATATTGGTCTGTAATTTGTGAAATACTAACTTCGTTTATATCCATTTTATTTTTATCTACTAAATGGCATAATAAATCTAAAGGTCCTTCAAAATTATCTAATCTAATTGCATATTTATTTGTTTCTAATGTTAATATATTGTTCACTTTTTTCTCCTTAGCTTATATATCTTGTTTTGCTATTTTTATTGTTTCTTCTAAATAGCCTTTTTTCTTTAGATAATTTATTATTTCTTCTGCTTCCATTAAATTCTGTTTTTTTATAAATATATTTTTTGCAGAAGCTAGTTCGTAATCTATAAGTTCTTCTTTATTTTTGCATATATAATTATTTATTATATCTTTTTTTATTCCTTTTGTCATTAGTTTATATTCAATTTCTTTAATTGACATGTTTTTTAGATTCTGAAACTCATTTACAGCTCTATTTATATAATTTTCATCATTAATGTAATTCAACTCTTTTAGTTCTTCTATTACATCATTTAAAAGTTCTACGCTTTCTTCTCTAAATTTTTGTCTTACTTCTTGTTCTGTTCTTTTTTTGAACATTATATATTTTAATACTTTTGTTTTTAATTTGTCAAATTCTTCTATGTATTGCATTATATATCTCCATTTTCCTTAATATAATAAAATAAATTGTAATTTTGCGGTGTGATGTGGGATGTGTGAGGTGTGCTTTTAGAGATAGGATTTCACAGGATTTACATTAATTTCGCACTTCCCACCTCCCACTTCACACTTCCATACAAATTACAATTTATATTTATTTTTTATTCTTCATCGTCTTCTATTTCTTCATTATCTCCTAAACTTTGTTCAAATGCTTTTTCAAAATTGTCTCTTACTTTCTTTTCTACTTCTTCCATTATTTCTGGATTATTTTTTAAATATAGTTTTACATTTTCTCTTCCTTGTCCTATTTTTTCTCCATTATAGCTAAACCATGAACCGCTTTTTTCTATTATGTCTAAATTTACCGCCATATCTAATATATTTCCTTCTTTAGATATACCCTTTCCATATACTATATCAAACTCTGCTTCTCTAAATGGTGGTGCAACTTTATTTTTTATTATTTTAACTCTTGCACGATTTCCTACAACTTCTCCATCTTGTTTTATATTTTCTATTTTTCTAATGTCTAATCTTACTGATGCATAGAATTTTAACGCTCTTCCTCCTGTTGTTGTTTCCGGATTTCCAAACATTACTCCAATTTTTTCTCTTAATTGGTTTATAAATATTATAACTGTTTTTGATTTGTTAATTGCTCCAGCAAGTTTTCTTAATGCTTGAGACATAAGTCTTGCTTGAAGTCCCATGTGCGAATCTCCCATATCTCCATCTATTTCTGCTTTTGGAACTAATGCAGCAACAGAGTCTACTACTATTACATCTAATGCTCCACTTCTAACTAAGCTTTCTGTAATTTCTAATGCTTGTTCTCCTGTATCTGGTTGAGATACGATTAAGTTATCTATATCTACTCCTAAGTGTTTTGCATAGACTGGATCTAATGCATGTTCTGCATCTATAAATGCTGCTTCTCCATTCATTTTTTGTGCTTCTGCAATTATATGAAGTGCAAGTGTTGTTTTACCAGATGACTCTGGTCCAAATATTTCTATTATTCTTCCTCTTGGAACTCCTCCTATACCTAATGCTATATCCAATCCTAATGCTCCTGTAGGAATTGCTTCTATTTCCATTGCTTTATATTCTCCAAGTTTCATTACAGATCCTTTTCCAAATTGTTTTTCGATTTGGCTTAACGCTACCTCTAATGCTTTTTTCTTTTCTAAATTTTGATCACTCATATTTTTCCTCCTCAAAATTCGTGAAGCGAATTTTGTATTTTTCACTTTTCACTATTCACTATTCACTCTTCACCTATCATTTTTCATACCTATTCATTTTTATTTTCAAACGTTTGTTTGTTTATAATTATATATGATAATTTTTTTTTGTCAAGCATTTTTTTGATTTTATTTTTAATATTAGTTACAGTTCAGTAGGAATTTAAAATTGTAGAGTGTTTGTAGGGGCGAACATTGTTCGCCCGCCCTTCGAAGAAAATGCTATTAATAATTTTCTTAAGCAAATCTCTGCAAGAAGCGGGCGACTACTAGTCGCCCCTACATTTTCTCTACAATTTCTAAATATTTACTGAACTGCAACAATTATTGTATTTTATACCAATTATCTATATTATAAAACAAATTATACCAATTGCAAGATAAATCTCCTTTTAAATTATTATTTGATAAAATAAACAGGCTATTTGAATATAAACTAATAAATGGCATTTCTTCTTTATATATTTGTGCTATATTTGAATATTTATCAGTTAAAACATTTACATCATTTATATTTTTAACATCCTTTAATATATTTTTTATCTCTTCATTACTAAAATTTGATAAATTATCTTCTCCAAAGTATGTTTCTAAATTAGGGCAAGTTGATATAATATTTCCTGTTAATATCATATCATAATTTTTATATTTTACATAGTTTGTATATGAACTATCACTTACTTTTATAATATTTATTACTATTCCAACTTGTTTTAATTGCTCTTTTATTTGCTCTGCAAGCAATACTCTTTTTTCGTTATTTGAATTTACTATTAGCTTAAATTCTAATTTTTTACCATTTCTTTTCCATGTATTATTTTTATATGTCCAACCGTTTTCTGATAAAATACGTTTTGTTTCATTTATATTATACTCGTTTAATTTATTTTGATTATATAAATAACTTCCATAGTCTAAAGGAAAACCACTTTCTATATATTTATTACTATACATATTGTAATTTATATTTTTTTTATCAATTGCATAACTAATAGCTTTTCTTATTTCCTTATTAGATAAAATAGTATCTTCGGTGTTTAATGCTAAATATTCGTATTCTCTATTAGTTACTTGATTTAAATTATACCCCATTGTTCCTATATATTCTTCGTATTCTATATTGTCTGTTATCATATAATCAATTTCGTTTTTACTAAATGCATTATATAATTCGTTTATTGATTCTTTTAATACTAAGTTTATATTTCTTATTTTAGATTCACTTTTGTTATCCACTAGTGCTATTTTTATTAAATTTTCTTCTATACTTTCAATTTTGTATTTTCCTGTTCCTATTGGAATACTTGTTTTACTGTTTAACGTATCTGGTTCGTAACTATGACTTGCAAGTATTGGAAAACACATTCTGTATTCAAAAAACGGAACTTCTTCTTTTAATAATATTTTTATTGTATAATCATCTATTTGCTCAATTTCATTTATTGTACTAACATTTTCTTTATAAATAGAATTTATATTATCTTTTTTTAAATTATTAACTGTAAATATAACATCTTTTGCTGTAAATTTCGTTCCATCATGCCAATACACATCATCCCTTAACTTTGCAATGTATGTTGTAGAATCTATTTTTGAAAATTCTTTTGTGAGTAAGTTTTCTATTTTAAAATCATGTGTTATATTAAGCAATGGTTGAAATATAAGTTTGTTCACATACTGAATATCTCTATTATTACTTAAAACAGGATTAATAGTATCATAGTCTGTAATTCCTATATTCATTTCTTTAATTATATTAAACTTTATTATATTATCTTGTATATCATTTTTTTGCTTATCTATATCTTTATATAAAATGTATATTGCTATACATATTAATATAACAACTATTATAAAAAATATATATTTAAAAATATTTGTTTTCAAAATGACCTCCTTTATTTTTTATCGGAATATTTCCGAAGCTTTTTAGTTGAATAGGGAAAATCATCGATTTTTCCTATTCAACTAAAAAGAGACTAATACAATTAGCCCCCTCTTTTTAATTTTTAAATATTTATTTTCTTGATTCTATAATTAGCTTCATTCCTGTTCTATTTTCTCCTTCTACTTCCACTTCTGCAAATGCTGGTACACATACCAAATCCACACCTGCAGGTGCAACAAATCCTCTTGCTATTGCTACTGCTTTTACAGCTTGATTTAGTGCGCCCGCACCAATTGCTTGCATTTCTGCCTTATTGTTTTCCTTTACTAATCCTGCAATTGCTCCTGCTACTGAATTTGGGTTTGATTTTGATGAAATTTTTAAAACTTCCATTTTTTGCCTCCTAAAATTATTTTTTGTAACTCTATTTTTTGTTTCATTTGTTACTTTATATTTATAATATATTTTATAAATAATGTCTATAATTTTCTGGTAAAATAAGGAAGTTTCGGTCGCGTAAATTGTAGTAAATTCGCCAAATATTATACTTTTATTCTAGTAATTTTTTCTACTCGACAATTTTCGTCATTTAATTTTAAAATACATCCATTTAGAATAACATTTTTGTCGTCACTTACTTTGTACCTTTCTGGAAGTGTTGTTACAAATCTTTTTATAGATGCATCTACTTCCATACCTATTACAGATTTTTTAGGTCCTGTCATTCCAATATCTGTAATATATGCTGTTCCGTTTTCTAATATTTCTTCATCTGCTGTTGCAACATGAGTGTGTGTTCCATATAAACATGTTATCTTTCCATCTAAAAAATATCCCATTGCTATTTTTTCTGCTGTTGCTTCTGCATGAAAATCAATTATTATTACATCCACCTCATCTTTTATTTTATCTATTATTTCATCTGCTACAACAAAAGGATTTTCTGATAATACATTCATACTAGCTCTTCCAATTAAATTAATTACTGCAATTTTTTTATCTCTACAATTATATATTTCATATCCTTTACCAACTACATCTCTTGGATAATTGGCTGGTCTTATTAGATTTTTGTTATCTATTATATTAAATATATCTTTTTTGCCCCATGTATGATTTCCCATAGTTATAACATTAACACCTGCTACCATAAGCTCCTTAAATATTTTTGATGTTATTCCCATACCGTCACTACTATTTTCTCCATTTGCTATTACAAAATCTATTTTTTCTTCTTTTATTATTCTTGGTAACACTTCTTTTACTTTATTTACTCCTGATGTTCCTACAATATCTCCAATTATTAAAATATTCATATTTAATATCTCCTTTCTCTTAACTTATTTATTATAATACTACATATTTCAAATTTTATCAAATATTATAATTTTATTTGATTTATGTAAAACTGTGTGATATAATCCTATTGTCTAAGCAATCAGTATACCCAGCTTGGATAATTTTAAGTAAGGGAGGTGAAAAAATGGCTTTAGGTTTTATTTATATGACCCCTTATATTGTCCGGCAAATATCAGTTGGAGCCCTGAATGTTTTTAATCTTCCAAAGGATTTCCATGAAGAAGTGGTTGAACACTTTGGATTGAAAACCAGTTTTCCAATTGCAATTTCTTCGTTGAAGGATTTACCTTCAACAGTAATTGTCGAGCAATTAGACCTCTACGAAGAGAAACCCGATGATGCAATTGAGCTTCCTCCCAAAGTTCTTCGCGAAATCGTTATGAAACTTTACGGAGGATACTATAGCGGTACTCCCGTCACTGGGCATCCTAAAAAATGGGTTTCGAGAAAAATCTAAACCATGGCCGGTACTCTTATAGTACCGGCCTCACCTTTTTATTGCAAATTTTATTTAACAGAACAACAGTGGACTTTCTTTTTTGTCAGACTGTTTAAATTTATTGCAAAGTCGACGCCCTTTGTTTGTCCGCCAAAATTTTAAAAAAATTTTGTGTGGAATATTTGCGAAGCTTTTTTATTGAATAGGAATTTCGGAGAAATTTCCTATTCAATAAAAAAAGCTAATGTATTTTCTACATTAGCTTTTAGTTTATTTTGCATATTCGATTGCTCTTGTTTCTCTTATAACATTTACTTTTATTTGTCCTGGATATTCCATTTCTGATTCTACTTTTTCTGCAACTTCTCTTGCAAGTATTAACATTTGGCTATCAGATACCCTTTCTGGTTTAACAATTAGTCTTACTTCTCTTCCAGCTTGTATAGCAAAAGATTTATCTACACCTTCAAATGAATCTGCTATTTCTTCTAATTTTTCTAATCTCTTAATATATGTTTCTAATGTTTCTCTTCTTGCTCCTGGTCTTGATGCTGATATTGCATCTGCTGCTTTGATTAAAACTGCTTCTATTGTTTTAGGTTCTACATCTCCATGATGTGCTTGTACACCATTAATTATAATGTCATTTTCTTTATATTTTTTAAGTACATCCACTCCTATTTCTACGTGTGTTCCTTCCATATCATGGTCTAAAGCTTTTCCTATATCATGTAAAAGTCCTGCACGTCTTGCAATTTTTGAATCCAATCCTAACTCCTCTGCCATTATTCTTGCTAAATTAGAAACTTCTATAGAATGGTTTAAAACATTTTGTCCATAACTTGTTCTGTATTTTAATTTTCCAATTAATTTTACTATATCTGGATGTAATCCATGAACTCCTGTCTCTAAAACTGCTCTTTCTCCTTCTTGTTTTATTATGTTTTCTACTTCTTCTTTAGCCTTTTCAACCATTTCTTCTATTTTTGCCGGATGAATTCTTCCATCCTCAATTAGCTTTTCTAATGCAATTTTTGCAACTTCTCTTCTTAAAGGATCAAATCCAGATAAAATAACAGCTTCTGGTGTATCATCTATTATTAAATCAATTCCAGTTAATGTTTCTAGAGTTTTAATATTTCTTCCTTCTCTTCCTATAATTCTTCCTTTCATATCATCATTTGGAAGTGAAACAACAGATACTGTAGTTTCTGATGTATGGTCTGCTGCACATTTTTGTATTGAATAACTAATAATTTCTCTTGCAATTTTTGTAGCATTTTCTTTGGCCTTGCTCTCTGACTCTCTAATAAGTACAGCTTTCTCATCTGAAAGTTTTCTATCTAATTGTTGTAATAGCATAACTTTTGCTTCCTCTTTTGATAATCTAGAAATTTCTTCTAACTTTGCTGTTTCTTCTTCTTTAAGTTCTTCTAGTTTTTTAGCTTCATCATCATTTTCTTGAATTTTTCTGTCTAATTCTCTTTCTTTACGTTCTAATGTTTCTGAACGTCTTTCTAAGTTTTCTTCTTTTTGTATAATTCTTTTTTCTTGTAATGTAACCTCGCTTCTTCTCTCTTTAATCTCTTCATCTAGGTCATTTCTTGCTTTCATTATTTCTTCTTTAGCTTTTAAAATTTCTTCTTTTTTTGCACTTTCTGCTTCTTTTTTTGCATTGCTTAATATTCTTTCTGCTTCGCTTTCTGCTCCTTTGATTTTAGATTCAGCTGTCTTTTTTCTTAAATACATACCTAATGGTATACATACAGCTCCTGAGATAAGAAAGGTGATTACTGCTATTAATGTTTGATTCATAAATAATGCACCTCTTTCTATTTAATTTTCAATGTTCAGATTATTTTATATATACTATAAATTAATTCTTTTTAGAATATATTTTAACTTTCTGTACTATTATATTTTAACATTGTTTATTTAAAACTGTCAAGGCGTATAACGTAATTCAAATAAATTTGAATTACGTTAGTGAAGAGTGAATAATGAATAGTTAAGAGTAAATGAAAGCTTTTGTTATGAAATAACAAAAGCTAACCAAAACTATTCACTTTTCACTATTAACTATTCACTGTAAAATATAATTTATTATATTTTACAAAAGTATCGGTTGTATCTGTTCTTTTTCTAGTGCTTTTAAAATTGTATCTAATATATATTTCGGATCAAATACTAAAGAACGTGGTTTTGTAATTGGATTGTCCTGTCTAAATGGAATAAAATATATATGTTTTCTATTTAGCAATTTTCCTATATTTTCTGCACTCCCGTGAAAGTCCATCACTTGTTGATATTCCAATTATTAAAGGATTTTCATTCCTTAAATGGGATTTAGCTGCCATAAGCACTGGTGTATCTGTTATTCCATTTGCCATTTTTCCTATTGTGTTTCCGAGAGCATGGAGCTATTACTAAAACATCTATTAAATTTTTAGGCCCTATTGGTTCTGCATTTTCTATTGTACTAATAATTTTTTTACCTGTAATTTTTTCTATTTTTTGTATAAAATCTTTTGATTTTCCAAATTTACTATCTATATTGTAACTATTAAAAGACATAATTGGTAAAACTTCTGCCCCTTCTTCTATTAATCTTGAAATCTGCGGAATTGTTTTTTCAAATGTAGAAAAAGAACCTGTTAAAGCAAATCCTACTTTTTTTCCAATAAGTAACATTATAAATCCAATTCCTCCCCTCTTATGTTTATCCATATATTATATGTAGTTATGTTTACAAAGGTGAAATAAAATCGGGCGACTACTAGTCGCCCCTACGTTAACTCTATAAATTTAAGTTATTAGTTTAATATTATTATTCTAATTATAATCATTTTGCTCTAATTTAGGATAATTTATTTCTACATTTGTAGCATAAAATGTTTCAAATGGTTTATGGGTATTGTTAAACACATTTTTTCCTTTTAAATAATATGTATAAAATTTTTGTCTTGTTCCATTATCACTTCCACCTATAATAATAGGATCATCCCATGTACAATCTATTCCATACCATTTATTATCTATTTGAATATAATTCCATGCATGATTTTCTGTTTTTTCTTCAGATGTAGCTGTTCCTTGAACTATTATACATTCAAAATTTAATTTATCCATTACGTATTTAAAAGCCTTTGCATATCCTGCACATGTAACTTCTCTTTCTATAAAAGCTCCATATATATTGCTTCTATTTGTTTTACTTATTGTTTCATCATATTTTATATTGTCTACTAACCAATCATGAATATATAGAATCTTCTGCTTAGTATTTAAAGGCTCTATTTCATTTTTTATTTGCTCAACTATATTTTCTATTTTAAATTCTGCTTCTTCAACCTCTTGCTTATTACTAAATCCATCTATTAAGTAGTTTTCAAATTGATCACCATGTTTTAAATATATATTATAATTTCCCAATGTATCTCTTTCATAATATAACACTAGTTTTGAACTGTCTAAATAAAACACATCTGGATTATCATATTCAAATGAATTTACTGCTATTGAAAAAATTGCTTCTACATTGTTCGTCTCTATTATTTCACCTATCTTTTCTGGTAATTGTATTCTACTATTTCCCATTTTCATTTTTTCTTTTTGTTCTTTTAAGCTTTTATATATTAATTTTGAATATTTATCTAATTGATTATAATAAAATTCATTAGTATTCGTTGAAACTTCCTCTTCAACAGCTTCTTCATCCCTAATTGTTGGTTCTATAATTAATTGCTTATTTTCTTCTATTTCTTCTTTTTTCTCTGGAACTACAATCGGCGTAACCTCTCCTATGATTTCAGATGCATCTATAATTTGGGCTACTTTTTCGGTTTTTGAATAATCTATATATATATTAAAGAAAAATAATGAAAATAGCATAACAAACAATGCAACAACAATAACCAATAATACATTTATTATTTTAATACTATTCATATCTTCCCCCTAGTCTTTAGCTTGTATAATTATTAAAATGCCTTTTCCAATTTCTATTATCCCCTCATCTTCTATTTGTTCATTACTTACACCTATACTTTCACCAATTTTTAAAGTAGCATTATTTAAAGTATATTTAAATCCTTTTAATGTTACTCCTTCTACATTTGTTGTAAGTGGTATTAAAGAAATATATGGATATTTATTTTTTATTATCGTAGTTTTATTGATTAAAGTTATATTATTGTTTTCGTTTAATATATTACACTTTATTTCTTTTTCTAATGGTTCTTTTAATATATGTATATTGGCTAAAGTATGGTCTATTCTTGTTCCTATTGCACCAATTATTGTTATTTCTTTACTTTCTAATTCTATTG
Source organism: Clostridia bacterium (assembly GCA_017397545.1). Classification (GTDB taxonomy): domain Bacteria; phylum Bacillota; class Clostridia; order TANB77; family CAG-508; genus CAG-452. The sequence continues at coordinate 1,266 of JAFQIK010000006.1, read as the reverse complement.
CGAGTTTAATTGCCATATGTGTATCTGTATAATCTTTTTCTGGATTTAGCTTTATAATTTTTATACTGCTATCATTTATATATTTTTCTAAAATATTTTCATTTAAAGAATCAAAATCTCCTATAATATATTTTGGTTTTACTTTGCATTTATCTAGCATTTCTAATCCTTTATCTACTGCAATTATATTTTTATAATTACCTTTTAATATCTCATTTTTTAGAAAATCTTCATTTATATTTCCACCTGAAATAATAATTGTTCTTATCATTTTACAACATCCTCTCATTTTTTATTATACTTTAAGAATTTATTAAAAACAATGTTTTTTTATGGATATTGGTGTATAATTAAATTGTTAATATTTAGCAAACGTAAAATTTGTAGAGTATTTGTAGGGGCGACTATTAGTCGCCCGCTACTTACAGCGCCTTTCTAAAAATATTATTAGAAAATTCTTCGAAGAACGGGCGATTACTAATCGCCCCTACATTTTCTCTACATTTTTATTACCTACTTAACAATCACTTAGTTTATATAACTTTGAATTTATTCTTTATTTTAATAATTTTAGGAGTAATAAGATGAAAAAATTTATTTTTAAAATTTTTCTTTGGTTTTTTATTCTATTGTTTATTATATTTTCTATAATACTCGGTTTAGGATATTTAAAATACAAAGATGCTATTAATAAAATTAGTTTAAACGATGCTATTTTTGAAATAAAAAGCAGTGATAATTATATAAAAATTAGTGATATGTCTGAAGATTATAAAACAGCTGTTGTTGCAATAGAAGACCATAGGTTTTATACACATAAAGGCATTGATATCATTTCTATAATTCGCTCAATATATGTAAATTTAATAAATAAGTCTTTGGATTATGGTGGTAGTACTATTACTCAGCAAGTTGGAAGAAATATTTATTTTACTCAAGAAAAATCTCCTGTTAGAAAAATAGCAGAAATGTTTGTAGCATTTGATTTAGAAAAAAATTATTCTAAAGATGAAATTTTAGAACTATATTTAAATATTATCTATTTTGGTAACGGTTATTATGGAATATATGATGCATCATATGGATATTTTAATAAATCACCTAAAGATTTATCTTTTTACGAGGCAACGTATTTAGCAGGTCTTCCTAATGCACCAAGTGTCTATTCTGAAAATAATGAACTCGGAGAAGAAAGAAGAATGCAAGTTGTAAATGCAATGGAAAAATATGAAAAATAAAACCAAGCCAAAGGGGACGGGGCATTTT
>JAFQIK010000005.1 GCA_017397545.1 Clostridia bacterium | reverse complement strand
TTGTAGATTTCTCTACATTACATATCTAATCCTGTTTGTAGGGGCGACTAGTAGTCGCCCGCGGAACGAACAAAGTTCGTTCCCTACATTTGATTTACACTTTGCGTTTTTTTGCTTGGTTTTCTCCAATTTCTTTATCGAGTACGAATACTTCAAAGTATTCTTCTTAAAGGAATTTATTGTTTATTTTTCAATGTACTTTGTCTTGCGTTCAAGTCTCTTTTGCCGAACGCAAGATTTATTTTAGCACAGATCAATTATCCATGTCAACACTTTTTTTAAATTTTTTTTAAAAAATTTGCAAGAAATTTTTTCCTGCAAATTTTTCCTTTATTTTAAGCCTTTTTCAGACTTTTTTTGTTACATGTTTTTTTATTATTTTGCTTGCATTTCACAATATTTGCATCTATATGTTTTATTTTTTCTATCTGTTAAATTAAATACTTGTTCTATTTCTTGCTCAACAGATGTTATACATCTAGGATTTTTACATTTAACTATGTTTACTAATTTTTCTGGTAACTCTATATGCGCTTTTTTTATTATCTCTCCATTTTTTATTATATTTACTGTAATATTAGTATCTATATAACCTAATATGTCCATATTAATATCTATATCGTCATCAATTTTTATTATATCTTTTTTTCCTGTTCTTTTACTTTTTACATTCTTAATTATAGCAACAGAACAATCTAAATTTTCTAATCCAAGATATTTATATATTTCCATACTTTTTCCAGCTTCAATGTGGTCTATTACTATTCCATTTGTAATACTATCTATGTTCATAAAAACTCTCCTTTGCTTATTGAGGTGGGATGTGTGAGGTGCGAGGTGGGATTTTTATATTCACACTTCACACTTCTCACCTCCCACTTCATATTCTTATTCTTTTATTCTATTATTCAATTTCCAATAATTTAAGTATCAATGCCATTCTAATATATTTTCCATTTTCTACTTGTTTAAAATAGCATGCTCTTGGGTCACTATCAACTTCTACTGATATTTCATTTACCCTTGGTAATGGATGAAGAATGCTTAAATCTTTTTTTGCATTTTCTAGTTTTTGTTTATTTAATATATAGTAGTCTTTTAATCTTATATAATCAGCTTCGTTGAAAAATCTTTCTCTTTGAACTCTTGTCATATATAAAACATCTAATTTATCTATATATTCTTCTATATCTTGCGTTTCACACCACTCTATATTATTTTTGTCTAATACTTCTGTCTTTATATAGTCCGGAACTTTTAATTCATTTGGGGATATTAGTATAAATTTAATATTTTTATATCTTGACATAGCTGTAATTAATGAGTGTACAGTTCTTCCAAATTTCAAATCTCCACATAAACCAATAGTTAAATTATCAAGTTTTCCTTTTTCACTTGCAATTGTTAAAAGGTCTGTTAATGTTTGTGTTGGATGATTGTGACCACCATCTCCTGCATTTATTATAGGAACTCTAGATTTTTCAGATACAACCATTGGTGCTCCTTCTTTAGGATGTCTCATAGCTATTATATCTGAATAGCAACTTACAGTTCTTATTGTGTCTGATACACTTTCGCCTTTAGCTGTTGAACTGCTAGCTGCTGAAGAAAATCCTAAAACTTGTCCCCCAAGGCCTAACATTGCAGATTCAAAGCTAAGTCTTGTTCTAGTACTTGGTTCAAAAAATAGTGTTGCAAGAATTTTGCTTTTGCATTTTTCAGAATATTTTTCTTTGTTTTTCATTATATCTTTAGCTGTTTTAATTAAGTCATCAATTTCTTCTACATTTAAATCTGTTATATCAATTAAATGGTTCATATTTTTATTTCCTTTCTATTTATATAAATTTTAATCTATCGATGTGTGAAGTGTGAGGTGCGAGGTGTGATATCAAGAAATTTCTTCGGAAAAATCGTCCTAAAAAGCACACTTCACACATCCCACTTCTCACTTCCAACCTGGAACCTATTCATCTATTGTAGAAATGCATAATGTTATTTCTTCTAATACATCTAACAATACTCTTGCTGTATCTAATGATGTAAACATTGCTACATTGTTTTCTACTGCGCATCTTCTTATTTTAAATCCGTCTGTTTCTTGACTTAATGAATCTACTTCTCTTGTGTTTATTACGTAATTTACATATCCTTTTCTAATAGATTCTAAAATTGCATCACTTCCATCACTTATTTTTTCTTTAGCTCTTGTACGTATTCCATTTGCTTTTAAGAATTTTGCAGTTCCTTTTGTTGCTTCTATATTAAATCCTAAGTTGTAAAATCTTCTAATTAAAGGAAGTCCATCTTCTTTATCTTTATCTGCAAGTGTTACAAATATTGTTCCATAATTTTCTACGTTCATTCCTGATGATTGAAGTGCTTTGTATAACGCTCTTGTTAATGTTTTATCATATCCTATTGCTTCTCCTGTAGATTTCATTTCTGGGGATAGATATGCATCTATTCCAGTTAGTTTTGAAAAAGAGAACACTGGTGCTTTTACATACCATTTTTGTTTCTCTTTTGGATATACATGTATAATCCCTTGTGCTTTTAAGCTCTTTCCAAGCATTGCAAGTGTTCCAATGTCTGCTAAAGGATATCCTGTTGCTTTTGATAAGAATGGTACAGTTCTAGAAGATCTTGGATTTACTTCTATTACATATACATTATCATCTTTATCTACTATAAATTGGATGTTATATAATCCTACGATTCCAATTCCTAGTCCTAATTTTACTGTATATTCTAAAATCTTTTCTTTTGCTTCTTCACTTATACTAAATGTAGGATATACGCTTATACTATCTCCTGAGTGTATACCTGTTTTTTCAACGTGTTCCATTATTCCTGGAACAAAAACATCTCTTCCATCACATACAGCATCTACTTCTAATTCTCTACCTGTAATATATTTATCTACTAAAACAGGTTGTTCTGTATTTATTTCAACTGCTGTTTTTAAATATTTTTCTAATGCTTTTTTACTTCCTACTATTTGCATAGCCCTTCCACCAAGAACATAACTTGGTCTAACTAATACTGGGTACCCTATTTCTTCTGCAGCTTTTATTCCATCTTCTATACTTGTTACTGCTTTTCCTTTTGGTTGTGGAATTTCTAATTCTGTCATTATTTTTTCAAATGCATCTCTGTTTTCTGCTTTTTCAATTGCTTCGAAATCTGTTCCTATTATTTTAACTCCTAATTTCATTAATCCTTCTGCTAAGTTTATAGGTGTTTGTCCTCCAAGTGATGCAATTATTCCTTCTGGTTTTTCTAAATCTATTACGTTCATAATATCTTCTATTGTTAAAGGCTCAAAATATAATTTATCACTTGTTGTAAAGTCTGTTGAAACTGTTTCTGGATTGTTGTTTATAATTATAGCTTCATATCCTGCTTTTTTAATTGTTGTTACAGCATGTACTGTTGAATAATCAAACTCAACACCTTGTCCTATTCTAATTGGTCCTGAACCTAAAACCACTATTTTTTTATCTTTATGGTTTGGATCATTTTTTGGCATTGTACTTTTTCCATTGTATGTTGAATAGAAATATGGTACATATCTTTCGCCTTCTACTGGTGCTGTATTTATCATTCTATAATTTGGATATATTTTATTTTCTTTTCTAAATAAGTAAACATCCGCTTCTGTTTTCTTCCATAATTTTGCTATGTATTTATCACTAAATCCCATTTTTTTAGCTTCTTTTAATATTTCTAAATTCATAGGATTTTCTTTTACTTTATTCTCAAGGTCTATAATGTTTTTAAATTTTTCTAAGAAGAATATTGTTATTTTTGTTATATCAAATATTGTTTGAAGCGAAGTTCCTCTTCTTATTAATTCTGCTACTGCAAAGAATCTATCATCTCTACCATCTTTTATATATTCTAGTAATTCTTCTGTTTCTATATTATCAAATTTAGGTAAGTGTAAATGGCAAGCTCCTACTTCCATTGATCTAATACCTTTTAGTATGCCTTCTTCTAGTGTTCTTCCTAAACTCATTATTTCTCCTGTTGCTTTCATTTGAGTTCCTAATTTGTTAGAAGCTGTTGCAAATTTATCAAATGGGAATCTTGAGATTTTTGTTGCAATATAGTCTAGTTCTGGCTCTAAATTTGCAGGTGAGTTTACTATATCTATTTCATCTAAGTTCATTCCCATAGCAACTTTAGCAGTTACTCTTGCTATTGGATATCCACTTGCTTTTGATGCTAAAGCTGATGAACGAGACACTCTAGGATTTACTTCTATTAAATAATATTCTGAAGAATTTGGATTTAATGCAAATTGTACATTACATCCACCTTCTATTTTTAATGCTCTAATTAGCTTTAAACTACTTTCTTTTAGCATGTTAAAATCATGTTCATTTAATGTTTGGATAGGTGCTACAACCATTGAATCTCCTGTATGAACTCCAACTGGGTCTATGTTTTCCATACCGCATATTGCAATTGCTGTATCATTTGCATCTCTCATTACTTCAAATTCTATTTCTTTATATCCTTTTACACTTTTTTCTATTAATACTTGATTTGTTGGAGAAAGTTGAAGAGCATTTTTCATTATTTCTTTTAACTCTTTTTCATTTTCTGCAAATCCTCCACCAGTTCCTCCTAATGTAAATGCTGGTCTTAAGACTACTGGATATCCAATTTCTTTTGCAGCTTTCACTGCTTCCTCTATTGAATATGTAATTTCAGAAGCTATTACTGGTTCTCCTATTGATTCACAAAGTTCTTTAAACTTTTCTCTATCTTCAGCACATTCTATACTTTCTAAACTTGTTCCTAAAAGTTTTACTCTACATTCTTGCAAGATTCCTTTTTTAGCAAGTTGCATACCTAAATTAAGTCCAGTTTGTCCTCCTAGTCCTGGTATTATTGCATCTGGTCTTTCATATCTAATTATTTTTGCAACATATTCAAGTGTTAAAGGTTCCATATATACTTTATCTGCTATAGTTGTATCTGTCATAATTGTTGCTGGATTTGAATTTACAAGTATTACTTCATAGCCTTCTTCTTTTAATGATAAACAAGCTTGTGTTCCTGCATAATCAAACTCTGCTGCTTGTCCTATTACTATAGGTCCTGAACCTATTACTAAAACTTTTTTTACATCTGTTCTTTTTGGCATTTAAAATACATCTCCTTTTATAATTCTTATCATGGTTTTAAAAAGAAACGAGTATTTCTAGGCAATCGAGGTAAAAAAGCGCAATTGTATTGGTATACAATGAGCATTTTTATCCGAAGATTAACAACGAAAGACGAAGTTTATTTTTAAAACCCTTAGGCAAAAAAAAATAAGGACTACAATTCCTTATTAAAATATAAATAAAAATAAAACAACTATAAAAAAAGCTGTTGCGTTAATTGTTAAATTAGCTTTTTCTACATAGTTTCTCATTTTTCTACCTCTTTTCATCTTTTCTATTATAGCAAAACACACATATAAAATGCAAGGGTTTTTTATAAGTTTTTAAAAATAGGATTTGGGAGACAGTCCCCAAAATCCTACATTGGTATTATATATTCTATTGCCATATTTATATTGTTTATTTCTACTTCTTTTTTTCTTCCCCCAAATTCTCCATCTATTGTCCATGGAATTCCTGCTTCTGATGTTATTTTAATTTTATCTGTTTGATAATATTCAAAATATTTCTTGTTGTTGTGTTTTCTAAATAATATTGCAAATATTGTTTTTATATATCCTATTATACTATGTGGTTTTCTTATAAATAACATTTCAAATTCTCCGTCATTTATCTTTACTCCGCTTCTTTTAAACCATTCAAATCCTCCAACAGATTTTGAATTACTTATAGAGCCAAATGCAAATTCATCTGTAACAGTTTGCCCTTCTGCCTCTATTGTAATTTTATATCCTCTTATTTTATTTAAATATTTCATTGCTACAATAAAATAGGCAAGTTTTCCAAATTTTCTTTTTAATTTATGTGATGTAACATAAGAAACTGGTGTAAATGCACCAAATGCTGCAACATAATTAAAATATGAATTGTTAAAAGTTCCTATATCTGATGGAATAATATTTCCTTCATCTATGTTTTTTGATAAGAATGTTTTTTTAGTGGATAATCTTATTGTTCTTGCAAAATCATTCATTGTTCCAAGAGGAATAAATCCTATTTGAGGCTTTTTTTCTAATTTCATTACACCATTTATAAGTTCATTTAATGTTCCGGTCTCCACCACAGCAAACTATTAAATCCCAATCTTTATTGTTATCTTTTAAAATATCAGATGGTTTATAATTTACTTTTGTATATACTGTTTTTGCTTCATATCCTTTTTTTTCAAAATTTTTAATAATTTTAGGTAATTTCTTTTTTATTGTTCCTTTTCCAGCTTTTGGATTAACTATTAACAACATATTTTTTTCCATATATTATTACTTCCTTTATTATAGACTCTTAAAAGAATTTCACACTAAATTTGCAATCAAATTCTTGATTTGGTTTTAACGTTTGAACTCCTTCTTTATCTTTAAAGTATCCTGTTTCTATTACTCTGTCTGCATAATTAAACCATGGCTCTATACATATATATTGTGTTTTAGGAATAGTCCATATTGCAAGTATTGGAAAATCAGACATATCAAATTCTAATATTTTTTTATTATCTTCTTTTTGTTTTAAGCTAATAGTTTTTGATTTGAATTTTTTTATCATTATTGCATCATTTACAAAACTATCTTCTTCAATATCTATTATTCTATCATCTTTTAACAAATTCTTTGCAGGACTATTTGATATATAGCTACCTTCTACTTCCATAAACTCTATATCTTTTTCTTTCTTTTCTAATTCAAAATAATATTCTTCTTGTTTTAAATCGATTTTAAAGCCTGGATGTCCTCCTATTCCAAAAAGCATATCTTTTTCATCTTTATTTATAACTTTATATTTTACTGTTAAGCTGTCTTCCTCTATTATATATGCAACATATAACTCAAACTCAAATGGATACATTTTTAAAGTTTCTTCATTACTTTTAGTCATGTAAACTTTTGCGTTCTCTGTATCTTGCATTAATTCAAATTGCATATCTTTTGCAAATCCATGTTGAGGGATTTCATATGTTCTATCATTAATTATTGTTTTATTATCTTTTAATCTTCCTACTGTTGGAAATAAAACTGGAGATTGTCTATCCCAATATTTTTTCCCATCATGCAGCATTTCTTTTCCGTTAAATTTAATACTTGTTAGTTCTGCCCCTCTATTTGAAACTTCTATTTTTAAAGACATTTCAATCACCTCGTGCATTTGATTTTATCATATATTTTTAAATTTATCAAATTTTTAATAATTAGTAATATTTTCTTTATTTTAGCAAATACTAAAAACATTATAAATATCAATTGGAGGTTTTTTATGGAAAATCAAAATTTAAATATACTTGATGAAGTAAACAAAGGTGCAACAATGGGAATGAACGCAATTTCATTTGTATCTGATAAGGTTAGTCAAGATGATGATTTTAAGCAAGTTCTTGATACAGAATATAACAAATATAGAGATATTTCTAGAAGAGTACATCAGTTATACAATAATTATAGCGACAAACAACCACATGAAACAAATGCTATGAATAAAATGATGACATGGTATGGAATACAAATGAAAACTATGCTAGATGATACTACTTCTAAACTTTCTGAATTATTAATGCAAGGAACTAATATGGGAATTATTGAAGGAAGACGTTTAATTAACGAAAATGCAAATGCTGCAGATGATGTTAAAGGGATTTTACACGATTTTGTTGTAATGCAAGAAGATAGCGTTGAGACTTTAAAGAAGTATTTGTAGATTTATATTGCTACTGTAAGTATCAATCCCTACAAGTAAATTTATTCATTTTCAAAATTATACTTCATATAATAGCTATGTTTTTTAGTTATGCACTTGCAAAAAGCAAAAATACGCACAAGTTATTTACTTATGCGTATTCTTGTTTTAGAGTTGATTATGAGAGTATTTACTCTTCTGTACTTTCTGAGATATCTCCTTCGCAACTTTCTTCTGACACAGCTGTATCTGTTTCATAAAAAATAGCATTTTCAGAAACAATAGTAAAGTTTTGTCCTAAAAGCATCGAAAGTAATGGAATAAGTTCCTCCGGAACATCTTTTGGAATATAATTCTCATAAAGAATTTCCAAGCATGTTTGCAACAGTTCATTCAAACACTCATTCGTGCATTCTTCAATATCTTTTAAAGCTGAGGTGTTATCTGGATTAAAAGTTTTCTTTATCTCTTCAATAATCTGTGCATGAAAATCGGTATAACCATTAAAAAGTATAAAAGTAACATTCAATGCTTTATACTGCTTAGCCATAAAGGTTACACGGATATCATCCAAAAATTGATCATATGTGTATTCTTTCATGCTTTCTTTCAATACTTCTGCATTCTCAGCCTGTTGTTCCGGAGCCTTTTCAATACATCTCTGCATTTGAGAAGAATAAAAATCATATTTATCTTTAATCTTTTTTCTTACAATTTCTGTTTCAAAAAGTTCAAAAATACCTGATTTTAATCCTTTCTCCTCCATAAAATGTTCAATTTGCTCCCGATATTCTTTGCTGTCCATAACCTTTCCTCCGTTTCAAATATATTTTTTTACAGCATTTATAATTGTACCACATTTCGTAAACCATGTCAAAAGAATACATTCCCATTTGTCTTCTTGATTTCGTTGGTAATAATAGTTCCCTCCGCAGGTTGCATATATATAATTAAGTAAGTTTTTACTTTAATTGAATAGTTAATAGTGAAGAGTGAATAATGAAAAGTACAAACTTGCCTTTAATTTCCTAATTTAATTAAAGTTTTATACTCTTCACTATTCACTCTTTGTTCTTCACTCTTACCTTTAGGCAAGTTTGGTACCGATGGTGGGACTCGAACCCACATGGTTTCCCGCTAGATTTTGAGTCTAGTGCGTCTGCCAATTCCGCCACATCGGCTTATATATTTTTTACATTTTGTATTATACAATATGTTTTTAATAATTACAACTGTTTTAACAATTTTTCAACAAGCCTTTGCAGTAGCGGGCGACTACTAGTCGCCCCTACATTTTCTCTACATTTTTTAATATTCTGCTTAACATTTATATTTTTATTGTAAAATCTCAAATTCTTTTACATTTATACTTTTTACATTTATCTTTGATAATTCATTTCCTTCTTCGTAGCACACTATTTTTATTTTATTATTATTTACCTCTTTTAATTTTAATTCTCTATTATCTAAAAGCAGCGCTTGTTCTACGTTCATTCCCAATGGTAATGTTTTATTTGTATTATCATAATATGCACTATTTGTAAAGCTAAGAATTTTTGTGTTTTCATTAAGATTTATTTTATATAAATTTACATCATTTATTTCTTTTTTTAATAATTTGTTTAATGCTTCTGTAGCTGTTATATTAAATACATTGTATTTATTTTCTATATCATCTTTTAGCGAACACATATATACTGGTAAATTTACATTTACTTTTATTTTTTCAAAAGCTGTTTTTAAACATTCTATTACTTTTTTTATTGACTCTGTATATTCTTCTAAAGTAGTATTTTTATTTATATCTAATATATTAAATACATCTTTTTCTGATTCTCTGTGTTTTTGGTCTGCAAGATTTTTTAATTTATTATCATATGACATTCCACTAAAAATATCAAAATTTTCTTTGTCTAACAAACCATTCTTTTGTAAAGTTTTTTCTTTTAATTGTTCTATTCTGTCATTAGTAATTTCTTCATTTTGTACTACTTTGTTTATATCTTCTAATATTTCTGTTGTGGTAAGATATATGCTATCTAATTCTTGTTTTGTAAGAAGTTCTCTTTGAATTTTATCTAAATTAATTGCAAAATCTTCAAAATCTAATTCATAATCAAATACTTTTTTTAGAGTCTTTTTGCTTATTTCCTGGGTTGTTCCTTCTGGAAGTTCTTCTTGTTTATCTTTATTTGTAAATCTCCAAAAATCAAATATACTTTTTTTGTGGTTATCTATTTCTTGTATATAAAGCATTGCATTTTTTACTTTGCTTTGCAAATTAGTTATTCTTGCAGTTATTGCTTTTATATCTGACCCAAGATTTTTTACTTTTAATTCGTCTTTGTCTACATTTTTGTAAACTTCTATTAACTCTTCTAAAGTATAGTTACTCTTTATTTCTCCATATTTGTTAAGTCTTATTACTTTTATTTCTTGTTTTCTTAAATTTTCTTCATCTTGTTTTGCTAAAGTTACTTTTTTATATTTAAAGAAATATCTTACTCTTCCAAAAAAAGTTTTTTTGCATACTAAAAATGTAGCTATTTGTTTTTCTCTTTCTAAATATTCTTTTTCTAATGCAGAAGATTCCTTTTGAAGTGCATCTAGTTTTTTTTCTAATCCTAGTTTTTCTTCCATTATTCTAATTTTTCTTTCTTCTGCTTTTAAGTATTCTTCTTTTATTAAACTTGGAAGAATTTCATAAATTACTTTTTTATTATTAATGTAAAAATCCAAACTTCCTTTTTCATTTATTTTTACTTTAAATTCAAAATGATGTGGCATTTCTGTTTGCATTATAAATAATGCTTTTAATAATTTATAAAACTTAATTGAATCTTCTTTATTTTTTAATTCTATTTTATAATCACTTTGTATATCGTCAAATATATAAGTTTTTCCAGATATATGCATACTTAAATTTTCTTTTTTGTCGTACACTTCGTAAACAATTGGCCATTCTTTTGTAAATAACCATAAATAATTTTCTATGTCTGATATTTGTACTCTATTAAAATATTCTCTACTATATTCTGAATAACTTATTGGCACAAATATTTTTTCTTCGTTATTTGCTTCAAGCTGTTTTTTTAATAAATAGAAGAATGCTGAATGGTCAAGTTCTTCTGTTGGAACTAGCATAAAATATTGATTAGTATATTCTGAATAATATATTTGCCATAAAAAGTCTTTTGGATATTTTACTTTAAATGGTATTTTTTCAGTTAAAACTTTTTGTTCTTGCTCTATTTCTTGTATTTTTTGTATATCCATATTAGAAACCATAGATAAAAATTTTGTATGTCTTTCTATGTTTTCTTCTTCATTTGGATTTAAATATGCCAAAAGAGGAACAGCTTTTCCGGTATTTTTCTGTAATACTAGATAACCTGTTTGCTTTTGTAAGTAATATTTGTATATCATTTACATTTATATATTTGTATGTTTTATATACATGTTCGTCATTGTATTTAGAAGGTCTATAATCTAAAGGTTTAAACTCTTTAATACTTTCTGGAATATCTTCCAAATCCAAACCAATATACTTTAATTTATCAATAATGTTCTCATTAGTACTCAAAATAAAAGACTCCTCTCTTGTTTATTCTTTTGTTTAGACAAAGTATATCATATTGTTTTATTTTGTACAATTAGATTTAAAATTTTTAGAAAATATTTTTAATTTTAAATTTGTAGGGGTCGCTGCCCACAGCGACCCGTTTAATTAATTGTTTTTTCGGGTCGCCGTAGGCGGCGACCCCTACGTTTTTTTATTTTAAATTTATTTTGCAAATGTTTTTTCTTCTTCTTTTATTTTGCTTATAAAATCTGCTGTTTGCATTTGTCCAATGTCTCCTTCTTTTCTTGAACGTACACCTACTGCATTTGCTTCTACTTCTTTTTCTCCTATTATTAGCATATATGGTATTTTTTGAAGTTGAGCTTCTCTTATTTTATATCCTATTTTTTCTTGTCTGTCATCTAATTCTACACGAATTCCTTCATTCTCTAATTGCTCTTTTAATTTACTTGCATATTCTTTGTGTGCGTCTGCTATTGGTAGGATTCTAACTTGTACTGGTGCAAGCCATGTTGGGAATGCTCCTGCAAAGTGTTCTGTTATTATTCCTATAAATCTATCAAATGAACCAAATATTGCTCTGTGTATCATTATTGGAGTTTTCTTGTTTCCATCTTTATCTATATAACTTAAATTAAATCTTTGTGGTAATTGGAAGTCAAGTTGTACTGTTCCCATTTGCCATTCTCTTCCTAAACAATCTTTCATTGTTATATCGATTTTTGGTCCGTAGAACGCTCCGTCTCCTTCATTAATTGCAAAGTTATCTTCTCCACCTGTTATATCTGTTAGAACTTTCTTAAGGTCAGCTTCTGCTTTATTCCATGTTTCAATTTCTCCCATGAAATCATCTGGTCTTGTTGATAAACTTAATTTATATTCTAGTCCAAACATTTTGTACATCTTGTCTGCAATTTCTACTATGTCTTTTATTTCGCTTCCTATCTGTTCTTCTGTTACATAGTTGTGTGAATCATCTTGTCTAAACATTCTTACTCTAAATAGTCCATTTAATTGTCCTGATTTTTCGTTTCTATGAATAACATCAACATCATTAAATCTAAGTGGTAAGTCTTTGTAACTTCTTAATTTTGTTTGATATATTTTTATTGAGTTAGGACAGTTCATTGGTTTTAATGCTTGTTCATTTCCATCTGCGTCTGTTAAAACAAACATATCTTCTTTATAGTGATCCCAATGTCCTGATGTTTTCCAAAGTACACTACTATTTAATTGTGGACCTGAAAATTCTTGATATCCTCTTTTTTGATGTTCTTTTCTCCAGAAATTAATTAATGTATTCATTAATGTAAATCCTTTTGGCATCCAATATGCCATACCTGGGGCTGTTTCATCAAAGAAGAATAAATCTAATTCTTTTCCTAGTTTTCTATGGTCTCTCTTTTTAGCTTCTTCTATCATATTTACATATTCATCAAGTTGGCTAGATTTAGGGAATGATATTCCATAAATTCTTTGTAGCATTTTATTTTTTTCATCTCCACGCCAGTATGCACCTGATGATGAAAGTAGTTTAACTGCTTTTACTTTGCCTGTGCTCATTAAGTGAGGTCCTGCGCAAAGGTCTGTAAAGTCTCCTTGTTTATAGAATGATATTACTTCTCCTTCTGGAAGGTCATTTATTAATTCAACCTTATATGGTTCGTCTTTCATTAACTCTAAAGCTTCGTTTTTTGGTAATTCAAATCTTTCTATAGCAAAATCTTCTTTTATTATTTTTTTCATTTCTGCTTCTATTGCTTCTAACATTTCTGGTGTAAAGGCTACCTCTGTATCAAAATCATAATAGAATCCATTATCAATTGATGGTCCTATTGCTAATTTTATTTCTGGATATAGTCTTTTTATAGCTTGTGCCATAATATGTGATGTTGTATGCCAGTATGCTTTTTTACCATTTAAATCACTTTCAAATGTTAGTATATTTAATGAACAATCTTTTTTTACTATTGTTCTTAAATCTACAACTTCTCCATCTATTTCTGCAGCAGTTGCAACTCTTGCTAATCCTTCACTTATTTTTTTTGCTATTTCTAGCACACTTAAATTTTCTTCTACTTCTAATACTGAATTGTCTTTTAATTTAATTTTTAACATTTTAATTCTCTCCTTTTTGTAGGGGCCGATGCCCACATCGGCCCGTTATATATTGTATTTATTTTTTTCGGGTCGCTGTGGGCAGCGACCCCTACATTGTGTAAATTCTATTCCTGGGCGGACACAGGGCCCGCCCCTACATTTTCTTGTGTTTTGCGGGCGATTAAAATCGCCCCTACATTTATTTATTGTATGTCTCATTTGACACAATCTTTGTTAATGCCATTATTACTGCATACTCTTCTAGTTCATCTCTGTATACTCGTCCTGCTGTTAATACTCCTATCGCACCTTTTCTTCCTTTTGCTGTGTTTCCAAATATATCTTCCATATGTCCTAACTCTTCACCTTTAAGTACTCTTTCTACTACTGTTTTAGGATATTCAAATGATGGACTAAATCCTATATAATATTCTTTTCCATCATATATTGCACATATACTTGCATCCATATACTCAGTTTCAACTTCTTTAACTGGATACATTCCCGCTTCTATTCCAACTCCATATGTGCATGTGCCGTGCTCTTTCCTTAGCATGTTCATACGCATTTTTTGCTCTATTTTTTGCACCTTCAATTGTTTCTTCAAGTGTCATTGGATTACAAGAAACTCCGGAAAAATTATCTTTTTGCTGTCCTTCATTTTCATCTTTTCTTACTTCTTTTGGCATTATCTGATATTCTATTTTATTTGAACTGTTTATCCAAAGTTCAGGATATCTAGAAAATGCTCTAGTAATAGCTGTTATCTTTGGAATGCTTCTTGAGCCTATTGAAATTAGCATATATATTCTCCTTTTATCGTAGGGGCCGATGCCCACATCGGCCCGTTATATATCGTATTTGTTTTTTTCGGGTCGATGTGGGCATCGACCCCTACATTTTTTAATGTTTATCAATAACAACAACACCCCTAATAGATAATTTATATCTATTAGGGGTGTTTAATACACGGTTCCACCCTAAATTTAACTTTAGGCAAAAGTTATATCGTACTTTAAACGTCTAAGTTTTCTTAGAAACTCCGAGGTAGTTTTTCAGATATGTTTTCTTAAACTGGCTTTCAGCTTAACAACCAATTCTCTCTAAAAGTAACCTTTATCTTACTTTGTCTCATCACTGTTTTTATATTTAACTATTTAATATTATACTACTTTTTTCAGGTTTGTCAAATATTTTAATGTGTTTTAGAATTATCTTAGAAGAGCGGGCGACTAATAGTCGCCCCTACATTTACTCTACTTTTTTATTATTTACCTGCAAATCGCTAGGACGGAGGCAAAAATTCCATTTCTGAAGAAATGAAATTTTATGACCTAACGTCCGGACGCTCTTTTTCATAACCTGGCTTTTCAAGTAATCTAAACATATTATTTTTATATGCTTCTACTCCTGGTTGATCAAATGGATTTACTCCTAGTATATTCCCTGATACAGCACATGCTAGTTCAAAGAAATATATTAATTCTCCTATTGTTTCTTCATCTAATTTTTTAATGTTTATTATAATATTAGGTACTCCTCCAGAAACATGTGCTTCTATAGTTCCTTGCATTGCTTTTTTATTTACATAGTCCATTGTTTTTCCAGCTAAAAAGTTTAGTCCATCAACATTATCTTCATCTCTTTTTATTTTTATATCTGTTTTTGTTTCTTCTACATTTATAACTGTTTCAAAAAGATTTCTTTTTCCATCTTGTATATATTGTCCCATTGAATGTAAATCTGTACTTAAATCTACTCCTGCAGGGAAAATTCCTTTATGTCCTTTCCCTTCACTTTCTCCATAAAGTTGTTTCCACCACTCTGTAAAATAATGAAGTTTTGGTTCATAATTTGCAAGTATTTCTATTGTTTTATCTTTTTGATATAAAATATTTCTTACTACTGCATATCTGTAACATTGATTGTACTTTATACTATCATCAGAATAATTACACTCAGCATTTTTTGCACCTTCCATAAGTTTATCAATATCAATACCAGCTACTGCTATTGGAAGAAGTCCAACTGCTGTTAAAACTGAAAATCTTCCTCCTATATTATCTGGTATTACAAATGTTTCATACTCTTCTTGATCTGCAAGCTCTTTTAATGCTCCTTTTTTCTTGTCTGTTGTTACATATATTCTATTAGCCGCTTCATCTGCACCATATTTATTTTCTAAGAACTCCCTAAATATTCTAAATGCTATTGCTGGCTCTGTTGTTGTTCCAGATTTTGATATAACATTTATTGATATATCTTTATTTCCTATACAATCTATCAATTCGTTTATATAATTTGGACTAATACTATTTCCTACAAAAAATATTTGTGGTGATTTTCTTATCTTATCTGGAAACATATTTGCAAAATTACTAGTTAAGCTTTCTATTACAGCTCTAGCGCCTAAATATGAACCACCTATACCAATTACAACAAACACTTCTGATTCTTTTCTTATTTTTTTTGCTATTTTTTTAATTTTACTAAACTCTTTTTTGTCATAATTACTTGGAAGTTTTAACCACCCAACAAATTCATTTTCATCTTCTGAAATTTCATTTAATTTATTATATATTTTTTTTACCTTAGTTGCATATTTTGATATCTCTTTTTCTGTAATTCCTGTATAGCTTAAATCTAATTTAATATTTTGCATTTATAAAATCACTCCATTTCTTTTGTATGTTTATTATAATATCATATCAACCAAATTTATTAAATACTTTTTTTAAATTTGTGTAAAAAATTGTAATTTGTTGTTGCCTTACAAAATTCATTGCAAATGTTGTAGGGGCGACCATTGGTCGTCCGAGCTTCGAAGAACGGGCGATAAAAAAAATTGCCCCTACATCTTGGGATAATTCCTTTGATGCATTTCGGGTCGCTGTGGGCTGCGACCCCTACAGATTTAAAAATGAATTCATCCCTACAAATTACAATTTATCTCTTACAATTCTTTTGCCAGTTTGCTATTTAATTTTCCTATTGCCTTTTTCTCTATTCTCGATACATAACTTCTAGAAATTCCTAACATTTGCGCAATTTGATTTTGAGTTTTAGGTTTATTTCCTCCGAAGTCCAAATCTTAATTCTATTATTGTTTTTTCTCTCCCCTTTAATATATCCTTCATTTTTTCATATAGTTTTTTGGTTTTTAATTTCAAATCAATTTCATCTTCTATTGCTTTTTCATCATTTTCTAATATATCTATTAATGATATTTCATTGTCATCTTTATCTTTTCCTATTGGTTCATTTAAATATACTTCTGCCCCTAATTTTTTTATACTTCTTAAATGCATTAGAATTTCATTTTCTATACATCTAGAAGCATATGTAGCAAGTCTTACACCTTTATCTGTTTTATATGTATTAATCCCTTTTATTAACCCTATTGTTCCTATTGATATTAAATCATCATTATCTACATTTGGTATATTATATTTTTTACATATATGTGCTACTAATCTTAAATTTTTTTCTATTAATATATTTCTTGCATCTTCATCACCTTGCATATATTTTTCTAAATACTCGGTTTCCTCTTCTGTTGAAAGTGGTTCTGGAAATAAGCTGTTATTTGATATATACCCTAAAGCAAAAATAGCTGTTTTTAAAAAAGCTAAAAATCCAGATAAATATATAAGTGGCATAAATGCACCTCCAATTTCCTAATAACAAATTATATGTTTTAAGAAATTAAAAGTGCATGACCCTAAAAAATATTTTTTTGTATATTCTTTTAATAAATTAAATATATTTGTATTAATATAAAAGGAGGTATTTATGAAAAATCTATTTACATATGTTAAATCTATTCTTATTCCATTACTAATAGGCGGATTTGTTGGTTTTATAACTTCAAGTTATATGAATAATTCTATGCTAGTTCAGCCCAAGTTTGCACCACCTGCCATTCTTTTTCCTATAGTATGGACTATTCTTTATACTTTAATGGGTGTGTCTTATGGTATTTTAAAAACTAATTCTCTAACAGATGATAAAACAAATAAAATTTACTATGCTCAATTATTTGTTAATGCTCTTTGGTCTTTTTTCTTTTTTGTTTTTGAATGGAGATTGTTCTCATTCTTCTGGATTTTATTATTAATTGCATTAGTTATATTAATGATAATAGAATTTTATAAGAAAAATAAAGTGGCAGGATTATTGCAAATACCATACTTATTATGGATAATATTTGCTTCGTTTTTAAATTTGTCAATATATTTATTAAATAAATAAAACAGGAATGGGTACACCTATTCCTGTTTTATCATTTTGGGTTATCAGGTGGCTGTAACAGCCTGAACAACCTTCTCGAAGTGTTTATACGAAGAGCACTTATAGTCTATACCCATAAGCAAATACTCTTTTACTTCAAGATTTAAAGGTGCCATGACTTTTTCGACCTCGTTTACAAATCCCAAATTAGATGCATTCTCGCAGCTAATTTTCAATCTTTTTGCAAGAGGTCTAAAGTGAAAAGAAAATTTTAAACCTTTGCTATTGGTAATTTCTGTCTTCCACTTATTCATTCTAACACTCCTTTATATAATTTTATGCTTTCACATTGCATTGATTATATTACTTTTTTATTTTTATGTCAATTTTAAATAATCAAACAATATACAATATCTTATTCTCTGGAAAATATTTTTTCATTGTTTTTCTTAAAAATATTTCTCCATCTTCTCTTATTTCTTTTTTATACATATATTTACCTCTACCTCTTCCTGTCATTATTTCAGGATTGAATAAATCTATAGCATTCGGAAACGCTTCTTTATTAATCATTTTATGCACATAGCTATATGTCATAAATATTAATTCAAATATGGCATCTTTTTTTACTTTCTGGCTTAATTCTTCTGATAATTTTTTAATAAGCTCTTCATATAACTGTTTCCAATTATCGACAAGTATTATTGGAGCAATTAGTATTCCTACTTTATATCCTGCTTCTTTAAGTTTATTTATTGCTTTAATTCTATTGTCTAATCTAGATGTTCCAAATTCTACTCTATTTATTATCTCTTGTGGATTCATACTCATTCTTACAATTACTTTTCCTTTATGATTTAAATTTAATAATGTATCAACCATATCAAATTTAGTTGGAAATGTAAGATATCCTTTTTGTGCATTAAAATTTTCTATAGTCCATTCTAAATTATGTGTTATTGTATTTTCTAATATTAAGTCACTATTACTTCCTATTTCAAAAGTTAATTCTTTTTCACTTTGATTTGAAACTTTTATTATTTTTTCTAACATTTGTTCTCTATTTACAAATAGCCTCATATATGAACATTTGTTATAATTACATACGAGGTAACAATACATACACATAGCTATACAACCTGAAGATGTATACGGAACCAAAAAATCCGATACTTTATGATTTGGAACAAATTTATGTGTTTTTCTAACACCTATTATTATGTTTTGCTTCATATTTGCAAACTCAGAATTTTGTTTTTTCCTCATTTCTTCTATATTATTATGATTTTCTATTGGAATTAAAGAAACTCCTTGTTTTTCGTAATTCTCTAACAGTTGTTTTCCTAATTCATATTCCCTTGCTTTAGGTTCAAAATATACTGCTTTTGGTATAAACATTATTAACCACCTCTTATTTAGGGTTGCCTTATTTTTAAATATTATAATAAATTTTTGTTTAAAGCATATAATTATATGAATTGTAATTTGTACCAAATAATTGATTTTGAAATCTGTAGGGGGCGCTGCCCACAGCGACCCGCAAATTGTATATGTTTCGGGTCGCCGTGGGCAGCGACCCCTACAGCGTTTGCAATTAATTTATACATATTACACTTTAAAGTAATTTTAAACCCAAAATTTATGAGGTATATTATGAAAAATTTATTTGCAGGTATTCTAATTGGAGCAGGAGCTATTCTTCCTGGGATAAGTAGTCGGTGTTTTTTTATGCTGTTTTGGATTATATGAAAAAATTGTAGATTCAATTCTTCATTTTTTTAAAGATATAAAAAATAATTTAAAATTCATTTTGCCAATTGCACTTGGTATTTTTATTGGCATATTTTTATTTGGAAATTTATTAAAAATAGCTTTTGATAAATTCCATATGCAAGCTTCTTTTGCGTTTATTGGTTTAGTTCTTCGGAAGTCTAAAACTTGTAATTAAACAAGCAGAAATAAAAAAAGTTACATTATATCACTTACTATGTTTATTTGTTACTTTTTCTTTTAGTATATATTTAGTTGCATTAGAAAATTCTATAGATTTAATTACACATACAAATTCAAATTCATATTTAATACTTGCAGGTGTTTTAATGTCTGCTCGGTATTGTAATTCCTGGAGTTAGTAAAACTGTAATACTTATGATGCTTGGTTTATATGAATTGTATTTATCTTCTATTGCAAGTTTAAATTTATCTGTTTTATTACCTATAGGAATAGGACTTCTAATTGGTGGAACACTATTTTTATGTTTAATTAATTTTCTATTTAAATTTGTAAAAACATATACATATTTTGGAATTATGGGATTTATACTTGGCTCTGTTTTTGTAATATATCCTGATTTTACATTTGATATACAGGGAATTATTTCTATTGTTTTATTATTGTTTTCTTTTATTGCGGGATTAAAATTATCTAATATTGATGTCTAAATCCATTATTAATGCTTCAGCTTGCATTTTAATAATAATATATGTATAATATTTTAAAATGCGAGTATGCTGGAATTGGCAGACAGGCACGTTTGAGGGGCGTGTGTGATATTCACATATGGGTTCAAGTCCCATTACTCGCACCAGAACTTGCTTCGCAAGAGTTAAGAATTAAAAGTGAAAAGTGAAAAATATTCCATAAATTTTAAGATAGCATCTAAAGCAAGTTCTGTACTATTCACTATTCATTCTTCATTTTTAACTATTCACTAAAATTATCAAAATGCCACTGACTTTTATATTTTATGGAGGTAAAAATCTCTTTATTATGGAATTAAAATACTCTGTAACCAATTTATCTAAATATTCGAATGTTAGACAAGTTTTAAAAAATGAGTTTAATATATCAAACAGATTGATTACTAATCTAAAACAAAACAAATCAATATATTTAAATGATAAAGAAACTTACCTAGATAAAATATTATCTATAGGTGATGTTGTAAAATGTAAAATTGATTTTAATGAATCTTCTGAAAATATTGTTCCAACTAAAATAAACTTAAACATTATTTATGAAGATGATTATTTTTTAGTTGTAGATAAGCCTTGCAATATGGCTGTTCATCCATCAATCTTG
This sequence comes from Clostridia bacterium, assembly GCA_017397545.1. Taxonomy (GTDB): domain Bacteria; phylum Bacillota; class Clostridia; order TANB77; family CAG-508; genus CAG-452. The sequence goes on along the minus strand of JAFQIK010000005.1, from coordinate 1,841 downwards.
CATTACGATAATAGCTTATCTAATGGGGTTAAGTATTATTTTGATTCAATTGGATTACATAGAAAAATAAGGCCTGTAAATAGATTAGATAGAGACACAACTGGTATAGTGCTTTTTGCAAAAAACGAGTATATTCAAGAATGTCTTATAAAACAAATGCAAACTAATACATTTTATAAAGAATATTTAGCAATTTTAGAAGGGATTTTAAAAGAACCAAAAGGAACAATTGATGCTCCAATTGCAAGAAAAGAAGGAAGCATTATAGAAAGATGTATAGATAAAAACGGTTCTAAAGCTGTTACTCACTATGAAGTATTAGATTCAAAAAATAATTTATCAATTGTAAAATTCGTTCTGGAAACTGGAAGGACTCATCAAATTAGATTACATTCAAAACATATTGGTCATCCAATTATAGGAGATACTTTGTATGGAACTAATTCAAATTTAATATCTAGACAAGCACTTCACTGTCATAAGATATCGTTTATACATCCAATTACTAAAAATAAAATAGAATTTATATCGCCTGTTCCTGATGATATGCAAAAAGCTATAAATTAGAAAACTAATCTATAGCTTTTTTATTTGGTTAAAGTAAATCTATAAGCCGGGTTCTGTTTTAAACAGTCATTTATCTAGAATATATATTACTATATATCTCAAGCCACCAATTTAGAAGACGACGAGCAGTCTTAGCCTTCTATCTTTAGGTGTTGCTCCAGATGGGGTTTACATTGACCAAATATGTCACCATATTTGCGGTAAGCTCTTACCTCACCTTTTCACCCTTACCTAACCTATAGTTAGGCGGTTATTTTCTGTTGCACTTTCCTTAAGGTCTCCCTTACTGGACGTTATCCAGCATCATTGCTCTATGGAGCCCGGACTTTCCTCATGTAGGACCTTGCGGTATCTACACGCGACTGTTTGGTTTACTCTATTTATTATTTTAAACTTTTTTTAATGAAATGTCAAATTAAGTTCCGTGGACTTACATCTACATAAGTATAATTTCCATTTTCATATTTTATTGCTATTGTATAATTATGCTCTTCATATAATAAAGTAGCTTCATCCTCTTCTTCATATATAGTAACATAGTCAAAGTAAATCTTTGAATTATCACAAGAATAAACTGCTATTGCACTTATTATATCAGATTTATCTAGCACATAATCATCTAATGTTCCATTATTAAACTTTTCTAACATTTCAGCTGATGTTGTACCTGTAAATACATTTGCTAATTCTTCTCTCATAACGTCAATGCCTCTTAATAAATTATATTGTTTTTTATAATTTTCTTCATCTGCATAACTAAAAACACTAGGAGGATTTGTAACATTTGCTACATATACTTCATCAACTTTTTTTACATAGATATAAAGATATGATTCATCTTCAGTACTCTCTTCAATACCTTCTCCTAAATCGTAAAATCCTACATTTTCTTCATCTTCTATTGATAATTCCTGTTTTAGTTGTTGCGTAGCTTCTTCTAGCGTTATTTCTTGCGCAACCCACTTGTTTAATATTTGAATTATATTCTCATTTCCTTCCTTTTTTGATTCATTCCTTTCTTCTATCTTTCCATTTTTATCTACTGTGTAAGTATTTTTATCTGGGCTTATATATGTTCCACTTTTTCCTTCCCATTTATTTGGTAAATTATCATCCAAATAATTAAAATCTATCTTTGCATCTGTTCCTATTGCTGCTACTACTGCTGATAATAATTCTTCTTTTTCTGCTTCTATTTGTGTTTGCTTTGTTGCTGTTTCTGCCTTTTCAAATAATCCTCCATTTATTGCTACATTTATTGTTACTCCTACTAA